>NZ_JBSFUB010000040.1:0-60324 GCF_053591575.1 Streptomyces altiplanensis
GAGGCGTACTGAACACGAATGCACATCAGGGATCCCCCCGAAACGGCAGGCGACAGGGTGTCAGCCGCACGGAGGGCCGGCGCCGCGGCCCGGGGCGTACGCGCGGTGGGGGCTGCGGGAGCCGCTCCGTCCGGCGCCGGCGCCCCCGGCCCGTAAACCGGACCGGCCCTTCGTCGTGGACCGCGTACCGACCCGCGACAAGGTCGTCTTCCTCACCTTCGGCGACGGCGCCGCCGAGGACTCCGCGTTCGTGCGGCTGGTCGACGAACTGAACCTGCCGGTCAGCGTGTTCCTGACGGACAGCGCGACCTCACCCGGACACGGCCGCTTCGACCGGCTGAGGCAGGCGGGCGGCGGCCCCGGCACGGTGCAGAACCACGGGGTCGGCCAGGTCTACCTGCCCGGTCTGCCGTACGCCGGACAGCGCGCCCAGATCTGCGGCCAGCGGGACCGCCTGGAGGCCCGCTTCGGCACCGGGCCGCGGCTCTTCAGGCCGCCCTACGGGGCGTACAACAACCAGACGCTGCGGGCGGCGGGCGACTGCGGGGCCGACGCGGTGGTGCTGTGGCGGGTTTCGGCGCGAGGCGGCGACCTGCGGTACGCGCGGGGCGGCCGGCTGCGGCCGGGCGACATCGTGCTCGCGTACCCCAGGGGCCCCGGTGAGCTCAAGGGGCCGGCGCTCACGGAGACGACGGTGCGGGTGCTGCGCAGCATCCAGGAACAGGGGTTCGCGGTGGCGCGGCTGGAGGACTACCTCTGAGGACCGCTTCGGGGGACTGCCTCCGAGAACTGCCTCCGAGAACGGCCTTCGAGAACTCCTTCCGAGGACTGCCTCCGACGCGGCCGGGCACCGGGGCGGGAACACGCGCGGCGGCGCTGAATTGGCACTCGGCTTGACCGAGTGCTAACCGCGTCATAGTCTCGGCGTTGGCACTCTCCACCGGCGAGTGCCAATAGTAGCGACGGGCAGGTCCGGCACCCGCGACGACGGATCCACCTGGTCGCCACCCCACATCAGTTAACCCCGTGAGATCTCCGAAGGGGGAGACCGGACCGTGACGACCACCAGCTCCAAGGTTGCCATCAAGCCGCTCGAGGACCGCATTGTGGTCCAGCCGCTCGACGCCGAGCAGACCACCGCCTCTGGCCTGGTCATTCCGGACACCGCCAAGGAGAAGCCCCAGGAGGGCGTCGTCCTGGCCGTGGGCCCGGGCCGCTTCGAGAACGGCGAGCGCCTGCCGCTCGACGTATCCGTCGGCGATGTCGTGCTGTACAGCAAGTACGGCGGCACCGAGGTGAAGTACAGCGGCGAGGAGTACCTCGTCCTCTCGGCTCGCGACGTGCTCGCGATCATCGAGAAGTAACTCGCCCCAAGATTGCTTTTGATCTGCGCCCCTGGCCCCCAGCGATTGCCGGGCGGCCCGGGGCGCATTTCGTTTGAGAGGACAGAGAAGCTCCATGGCGAAGATTCTGAAGTTCGACGAGGACGCCCGTCGCGCCCTCGAGCGCGGCGTCAACAAGCTTGCCGACACGGTGAAGGTGACGATCGGCCCCAAGGGCCGCAACGTCGTCATCGACAAGAAGTTCGGCGCCCCCACCATCACCAACGACGGTGTCACGATCGCGCGTGAGGTCGAGCTCGACGACCCGTACGAGAACCTGGGCGCCCAGCTCGTGAAGGAGGTGGCGACCAAGACCAACGACATCGCGGGTGACGGCACCACCACCGCCACCGTGCTGGCCCAGGCGCTGGTCCGCGAGGGCCTGCGCAACGTCGCCGCCGGCGCTTCCCCGGCCGCCCTGAAGAAGGGCATCGACGCCGCGGTCAAGGCGGTCTCCGAGGACCTCCTCGCGACGGCCCGCCCGATCGACGACAAGTCCGACATCGCCGCCGTGGCCGGGCTCTCCGCCCAGGACTCGCAGGTCGGCGAGCTCATCGCCGAGGCGATGGACAAGGTCGGCAAGGACGGTGTCATCACCGTCGAGGAGTCCAACACCTTCGGCCTGGAGCTCGACTTCACCGAGGGCATGGCCTTCGACAAGGGCTACCTCTCGCCGTACATGGTGACCGACCAGGAGCGCATGGAGGCCGTCCTCGACGACCCGTACATCCTGATCCACCAGGGCAAGATCGGCTCGATCCAGGACCTGCTGCCGCTGCTGGAGAAGGTCATCCAGGCCGGCGCCTCCAAGCCGCTGCTGATCATCGCCGAGGACGTCGAGGGCGAGGCCCTGTCGACCCTGGTCGTCAACAAGATCCGCGGCACCTTCAACGCCGTCGCGGTGAAGGCCCCCGGCTTCGGCGACCGCCGCAAGGCCATGCTCGGCGACATCGCCACCCTCACCGGTGCGACCGTCATCGCCGAGGAGGTCGGCCTCAAGCTCGACCAGGCCGGTCTCGACGTGCTGGGCACCGCCCGCCGCGTGACCGTCACCAAGGACGACACGACGATCGTCGACGGCGGAGGCAACGCCGACGAGGTCGTCGGCCGCGTCAACCAGATCAAGGCCGAGATCGAGTCCACCGACTCCGACTGGGACCGCGAGAAGCTCCAGGAGCGCCTCGCGAAGCTGGCCGGCGGCGTGTGCGTGATCAAGGTCGGCGCCGCCACCGAGGTGGAGCTGAAGGAGAAGAAGCACCGTCTGGAGGACGCCATCTCCGCGACCCGCGCCGCGGTCGAGGAGGGCATCGTCTCCGGTGGTGGCTCCGCCCTGGTCCACGCCGCCAAGGTGCTCGAGGGCGGTCTGGGCAAGACCGGCGACGAGGCCACGGGTGTCGCGGTCGTCCGCCGCGCCGTCGTCGAGCCGCTGCGCTGGATCGCCGAGAACGCCGGCCTCGAGGGCTACGTCATCACCGCCAAGGTGAGCGAGCTCGACAAGGGCCACGGCTTCAACGCCGCGACCGGCGAGTACGGCGACCTGGTCAAGGCCGGTGTCATCGACCCGGTCAAGGTCACCCGCTCCGCGCTGGAGAACGCCGCGTCCATCGCGTCGCTGCTGCTCACGACCGAGACCCTGGTCGTCGAGAAGCCGGCCGAGGAAGAGGCGGACGCCGGCCACGGCCACGGCGGCCACGGCCACAGCCACTGACGTCGTACGACGTGTGAGGGCCCCCGTTCCCACCACCGCCCGGTGGCGGGAACGGGGGCCTTGTCGTCGGGTTCAGCGGACTGCGCCGAGCTGCCGCATCAGGCCCAGCGCGTCCATGTGCCACCAGCCTTCCCGGATCATTCCGTCCTGGAAGCAGAAGATCGTGGTGCCGGTCATGGTGCACTGCTTGCCGGTGGGGGCGATGCCCATGAAGTCGCCCTTGTGCATGCCGGTCCACGTCCACAGCGTGACCACGTCGTCCCCCTCCGACACCTGCTTGTCGAGGACGAAGCTGAAGTCGAAGGCACTGCGCCAGCCGGTCACGTCACCGCGGATGGCGTCGATGCCGGCCACCGTGTCCTCCTCCTTGAGGACGTCGTGGTCCCGGTAGTCGGCCGCGAACAGTTCGTCAATGGCGTCGAGGTTGCCCCCGGCGGCGACCTCGTGGAAGAAACGGCGGGCGGTCGCCGCGTTCAGCTGCTCCTCACGGATGACGTCGAGGTCCGTGAACGAGGGCATCCCGTCGCAGAGCGCCACCATTTCCTGGAAGATCCGGTCCGTCTCCGGCAGGTGGGAGTTCTTCATCGCCTCTTCGTGCGACGGGAACTCGACGATCTCGACGTAGTGGTTCGCCCGGGAGCGGTCCTTGCCGACGATGTTGTGCGTGGCGGTCCGCTTGCCCTTGGTCTGCTCGGCCCACCGGTCCATGAGCTGGTTCATGTCGTCGGACCGCTCGGTCGTGTAGTCGATTATCTGTACGAATTTCATGACGCCTCCCGCGCTGGGATGGGACACGTCCATCTTAGTGAAATGCGCGTTATACCCCCTTTCAGGCCGAGTGGCGCAGGGACTCCGGACGGACCGGGTCGGCGAAGGGCAGGCCCTGTGCGTAACGCTCCAGCTCGTCCAGCGCCTGGTCGGCCATGCGGTGGAGTTCGCCGCCCAGCGAGCCCGCGATGTGGGGGGTCAGCAGGACGTTCGGGAGGTCGTACAGCGGCGAGTCCGGCGGTGGCAGTTCCGGATCCGTCACGTCGAGTACGGCGTCCAGGCGGCCGGAGGCGAGCTCCGGGAGCAGCGCGCTCTCGTCGACGAGGGAGCCCCGGGCGGTGTTGATCAGGGTCGCGCCGGCGGGCATCGCGGCCAGCTGGCGGGCGCTGATCATGTGGTGGGTCGCCGGGAGCTGCGGGGCGTGGACCGAGACCACGGAACTCCGTGCGCACAGGTCGTCCAGGGAGACCGGCTCGACGCCGAGCGCGGCGGCTTCCCGCGGGGTGACGTACGGGTCGTACAGCAGGACGTCCAGGTCGAAGGGGCGCAGCAGTTCGATGACGCGGCGGCCGATGCGCGAGGCGCCGACGATGCCCACGGTGCGGCGGTGGTTCCCGGCGCCGTGGAGATACGCGCCCCAGTCGTGGTCGGCGCGCAGGGCGCGGTAGCGGGCGGCGGAGCGCAGGACGCGTTTGCCGGCGAAGAGGATCGCGGCGAGCGTGTACTCGGCCACGGGCAGGGCGTTGGCCGCCGCCGCGGAGGTCACGGAGATGGAGCGGTCCCAGCAGGCCCGGGTGACGTGGTGCTTGACGGAGCCCGCCGCGTGGACGACGGCGCGCAGGTTCGGGGCGGCGTCGAGGACTTCGGCGGTGAGCGGCGTGGCGCCCCAGCAGGTGAACAGGACCTCGGCCTCGGCGAGGGCCGCCGCGACGCGCGGCGCCGGGGCGGCGAGGTCGTGCGCGACCAGGTGCGGGTCGGTGCGCGCCAGCCCGGCCAGCCGGACGCGGTGGCGGTCGGTGAACAGGCGTTCCGCGATGCCGGGGCCCATGGCGAGAAGCAGGGACGGCTGACTGTCAGTGGCGTGGTGCATGGTGGAACTCGGGCTCCTCTTGAGTCACTTGACGCTTCCGGCGGTGAGCCCGGCCTTCCAGTGCCGCTGAAGGGAGACGAAGGCGACGATCAGGGGGATGACGGCGAGGAGGGAGCCGGTGACGACGAGGGGGTAGAACTCCGGCTCGCCGTGGGCGTTGCTGTTCCACGCGTACAGGCCGAGGCTCAGCGGGAAGAGCTTCTGGTCCGAGAGCATCACCAGGGGGAGGAAGAAATTGTTCCAGATGGCGGTGAACTGGAAGAGGAAGACGGTCACGAACCCCGGCATGATCATGCGCATACCGATGGACCAGAAGGTGCGCAGCTCACCCGCTCCGTCGATACGGGCGGCTTCGAGGGCCTCGTCCGGGATGTAGCCGGCGCTGAAGACCCGGGCGAGGTAGACGCCGAAGGGGTGGACCAGTACGGGGACGAGCACGGCCCAGTAGGTGTTGACGATGCCCACCTCGCTGGCGAGCAGGTACAGCGGCAGGGCGAGCGCGGTCGTCGGGACCAGTACGCCCAGCAGGACGGCGCCGAACAGCTTCTCCTTGCCCCTGAACCGGTACTTGTCGAAGGCGTAGCCCGCGGCGACGCTGATCAGCGAGCTGACGAGGGCGCCGCCGCCCGCGTACACCAGGCTGTTGAGGTACCAGCGGAAGTAGACGCCGTCGCCGTACGAGGCCAGGGCGGAGAGGTTCGCGCCGAGGCTGAAGTCCTCGAAGGAGAAGGCGTTTCCGGCGAGCAGGCCGCCGGTGTCCTTGGTGGCGGCGGTGACCAGCCAGACGAGGGGGAGGAGCATGTAGACCATGGCGAGGACGAGCGCGCCGTTGACGGCGGACTTCGACAGCCAGCGGCTGGTGGTGGTGCTCGCGGTTCTGTCCGGAGAGCTCATGCCTTCTTCCCCTTCCGTCCGGTGAAGCGGGTGACCGCGAAGGAGAGCAGCGCGGCGGTGAGCGCGAGGAGCACGGAGGCGGCGGCCGCGAGTCCGTAGTCACCCCGGTCGAAGGCCGCGGTGTACGCGTACATGTTCGGCGTCCAGGTGGAGGTGACGGACGATCCGGTGCCCTTGTTGATGATCAGCGGCTCGGTGAACAGCTGGAGCGAGCCGATGACCGTGAACAGCGCGACCATCACGACCGAGGCGCGGATCAGCGGGACCTTGACGCTGAACGCGATGCGCCAGGAGCCGGCCCCGTCCACCGTGGCCGCTTCCAGCACGGAACGGTCCACGGCCTGGAGGGCGGCGTAGAAGATCACCATGTTGTAGCCGAGCCATTCCCACAGCGCGATGTTGATGACGGAGGGGAGGGCGCCTTCGGGTGCGAAGAAGTCGAAGCCGATGCCGCCGGCCTCCATCGCGTCGACGACCGGGCTGAGCTGGGGCGTATAGAGGTAGACCCAGATCAGCGCGGCGATGATGCCGGGGACGGCGTGCGGCAGGAAGAGCGCGAGCTGGAAGAAGCGGCGGGCGCGGGCGAGCGTCGAGTCGAGGAGCAGGGCGAGCGCGAGGGCTCCGCCGATCATCAGCGGGATGTAGAAGACGCAGTATCCGAGGAGTACGGCGAAACCCTCGCGGAAGGCCGGATCACCCAGCGCGGCGGCGTAGTTGCCGAGGCCGCTGAAGACGGTCTCCGATCCGCCGAAGCCCAGCCCCGACTGCTTCTCGGTGAACAGGCTCAGCCAGACCGCGTACCCGATCGGCACCACCATCACCAGGGTGAAGAGCACGAAGAAGGGGGCCAGCAGCATGCCGGCGGCGGCGTTGGTCCGGGTGCGGGCCTTCACGGTCGTCTCAGCCCTCCACCTTCAGGCCGCGCTTCCTCAGCTCGGAGACGGTCGCGTCGTGCCCGGCCTCGACCGCGTCGGCGATTGTCGCGCCACCGCCGGCGACCTTGCCGAACCCGTCCTTGATGACGGTGTTGGTGGTGCCGGTGCTGGGGCCCCACGCCCAGTCGGGGGAGATGGAGGCGCCGGCGTCCTCGAAGACCCGGTAGATGTCCTGGCCGCCGTAGAACTTCGCGTCGAAGGCGGCCTTGGCGGCCGGGCGCAGTCCGGCGGCGGCGGGGAAGGCGCTCGACGTACCGGAGGCGATCCGGGCCTCGATGCCGTCCTCGGTGGTCGTCATCCACTGCGCGAACTCGACGGCGGCCTCCGTCTTCCGGCTGTCCTTGGTCACCGCGAAGGTGGAGCCGCCCAGCATGCCGCTGGCGGGTTTGCCGTCCCAGGACGGCATCGGGGCGACGGCCCACTTGCCGCTCTGCTCGGGCAGGATGCCCGTCAGGACGCCCGCGCCCCAGGAGGCGCCGAGGTAGCCGATGGTGGAGCCGCTCTTGAGGGAGTTGGTCCACTCCGGGCTGAAGGAGGCGTTGTTGCGGACCAGGTCGTCGTCGAGCAGTCCCTGCCAGTACGCCGAGACCTTCTTGGTCGCGGCGTCGGTCGTGTCGACCTTCCAGGTGTCGCCCTCGGCCTTGAACCACTGGGCGCCGGCCTGCCAGGCCATCGCCTGGAAGGTGGTCGGGTCGTCGGGGAAGAAGGTGCCGATGCGCGCCTTCCTGTCGGCCTTCCTGACCTTCTCGGCGGCCTCACGGAACTCGTCCCAGGTCCTGGGGACTTCGACGCCGTACTTCTCGAACAGGTCCTTGCGGTAGTAGAAGGCCTGCGGCGAGGCGTCGAAGGGAACGGCCCAGTTCTTGCCGCCGAGGGCGGTCAGCTCGACGGCCTGCGGCAGGAACTTCTTCCTCACGTCGTCGGAGAGGTGGCCGCTGATGTCCTGGACCGCCCCCTGGCTGACGAACTCCGGGAGCATCGGGTACTCGATGGAGACCAGGTCGGGGGCGTTGCCCGCCTTCACGGCGTTGGAGATCTTGGCGTAGCCGCCGGCGTTGCCCGAGGGGATCTCCTCGTACTTCACCCGGATGTCCTCGTGCGAGGCGTTGAAGGCGTCGACCACCTCCTTCGAGCCCTTGGCCCAGCCCCAGAAGGTGATCGGGACGGGCTTGCCGTCACTGCCGGGGGCGGCGGACTCCTTGTCCGCACCGCTGCCGCTGCCGCCGCAGGCCGTGAGGACGGCGAGGGCGGTGGCGGCGCCGACTATGACGTGGGTCGTTCTGTTCCAACTGCGGCTCACGGCAGGGCTCCTGAACAGGCGGCGGGATGGGCGTTGGCCGTGATCCTTGGACCAGCGCTGACCGAAGTCAAGAGCGAAAGATTGATTGATCGAAAAAAGATCAGATCGATGAGGCTCCGCAGGACGCCCGTACGCGCAACTGCGGAAGCAGCGTCAGATGCCGCCGCGGCTCCTCCCCGTCCGCGTCCCGCCCCCGTCCCGGCCGCCCCCGCCCCAGCCGCTCCACCAGCAGCCCGGCCGCCTGCCGCCCCACCTCGCGCTTGGGCGGCGCCACCGCCGTCAGGGGGGTGTCCGCCAGCGCCGCCACCTCGTCGTCGTACGCGATCAGCGCCAGGTCCTGCGGCACCCGCACGCCCAGTTCGGCCAGCCGCTGCACCACCTGGATCGCGTCCACGTCGTTGTGGATCAGCGCGGCCGTCGCCGCCCCCGAAGCCACCGCCTCCCGCAGGGCCCGTACCGCCGCCTCGAACCGGTCCGGGTACACCTCCGCCGGTACGGAATCGATCACGTCCCGCGGCGGGCGCAGCCCCAGCACGCCCAGCGCGTCCGCGTACCCGGCGCGCACCGCGAGAGCCGTCGGCGAGTCGTCGCGGGCCATCAGCAGCGGCGCCCCGTGCCCCAGTTGCCTCAGGTGGCGCACCGCCAGCAGCACCCCGTGCCGGTGGTCCGAGCAGACCCGGTCGGTCCCGTCCAGCGGCGACCCGGCCGCCGGCCGGCGTTCCAGCAGCACGGCGGGCACGGGCAGCGAGGCGATCCAGTCGCCGTACGCCGCCGGGTCGCCCGGCCGCCGCCATCCCGGCGCGACCAGCAGGCCCTCGGCGCCCGCTGCCAGCAGGCCCTCGGTGCGCGCGTGGTCCTCCTCCGGCCGGTAGTCGGAGATCCGCAGGATCAGCCGGGCGCCGGCCCGCGCCGCGGCCTCGTGCGCGCCCCGGATGACCTCGGCGAAGTAGTACGTCGCGGAGGGCGCCAGCATGCCGAGCACCAGTCCGCCGGCGGCACCGGTGCCGCCGCTCTGCTCCTGCGGCCACGACACCGACCCGTGCACCCGGTCGAGCAGGCCGCGCCCGGCCAGCTCCTCCACGTCCCGGCGCACGGTGACGGGGGAGACCCCCAGCCGGTCGGCGAGATCCGACACGCGGGCCGAACCCCGTTCCCGCACCAGGTCCAGCAGTCGGTCGTGACGTTCAGCAGCACTCTCGCGCACGGCGGCGGTCCCCTCGCAGTTGTGGCGCAGGCCAGAATGATCGAACGATAAGAGTTTCGATCATTCAACCGCAATCCATTGGCGTTCGATCAATTCGGGTTCTGGATTCCGGTGACGCCGCACCCCGCCCGGCCGTCCACCCGTCCACCCCGTCCGACCGCTCGTCCGCCCCCGGCTCTCCAGGGGAGCATCATGCCGCTCGGGAACCAGCCGAAGGGCCCGTACACCCCCTGGAGCCGTGACGACTGGGAAGCGACGGCGGGCCGGACCCGGCTGGCCGTCCGCCCCCACGCGTCCCCCGCCGCGCTCTGATCAACCTGCCCCGCACCCGGCCCGGTTGGTCCGGCCCCCGCTCCGGCGGCCTCGAAGGCTTCGCCGGTACCCTCCTGCCCGCCGCCTTCCGGTTCCGGGGCGCGGGCGCGCGGGGGCCACGACCCGCACGGACACCTCGCCCGCTACGCCGGAGGTATCGCCGCGGGCACCGCCGAGTCCGGCCCGGCCCCCGTCGCCATCCCCGCCGACGTCCGGATCACCGGTCGCGCCATCCGGGTGACCCGGGAGAACGGATCAACTCCCCAGCTCTCCCCGCATTACCGAGGCCCCTGATACCGAGACCCCTGATACCGAGGCCCGTACCGCCGGGATCCGCGCTACCGAGGCCCGTACTTCCGGCCCGTCTTCGAAGTGATCCCTCCGAGCAGGCCGCGCGGCGCCAGCTTCACCGCGCCCATCAGCGCCTTGTACCGGGGATCCGGCACCGACACCGTCTTCCCGCGCGCCAGATCGCTCATCGCGGCCGCCACCAGCTTGTCCGCGTCGAGCCACATCCAGCTGGGGATGTTGTCCGTCCCCATCCCGGCCCGCTCGTGGAATTCCGTACGCACGAACCCCGGGCACAGCGCCATCAGCCGCACCCCGCTGCCCGCCAGGTCCCGCGCCACGCCCTGCGTGAACTGCACGACCCACGCCTTGGAGGCGCCGTACGTCCCGCGCGGCACGAAGGCCGCGACCGACGCGACGTTGACGACACCGCCGCGCCCGCGCTCCTTCATCCCCGCGGTGGCCGCCGCCGTCAGCCGCAGGACCGCCTCGCAGTGCACCTTCAGCATGGTCAGCTCGTCGGCCATGGACACTTCGAGGAAGCGCCCCTTGTTGCCGAACCCGGCGTTGTTGACCAGCAGGTCCACCGGGTGTCTGCGGTCCGACAGCCGCGTCTCGACCGACGCGATCCCGGCCTCCGTCGACAGGTCGGCGGTCAGCACCTCCGCCTCGATGCCGTGCAGATCGTGCAGTTCTGTCGCCTGCTCCTGGAGCCGCTCGGTGTCGCGCGCCACCAGCACCAGGTTGTGCCCGTCCGTGGCGAGGCGCCGCGCGAAGGCGGCGCCGATGCCTGCTGTAGCCCCTGTAATCAGTGCAGTCGTCATACGCGGCACGTTAGTGCCCCGCGTGCCCTGCCCGCCCGGCAGGCTTCCCGGCCGCGGAAACCGGCCAGGGCTCAAAGCTGCCTGTCATTATTCCACGATCACCCCAAGAGCCACTTATGCTTCAAGGGTGATCGAAGCCCGTCATCTCCGTGTCCTGCGCGCCGTCGCCGCCACCGGCTCGTTCTCCGCCGCCGCGCGTGAACTCGGCTGCACACAGCCTGCCGTCAGCCAGCAGATGAAGGCCCTCGAACAGTCCGCGGGCACCCCGCTCCTCATCCGTACCGGCCGCGAGATGCGACTCACCCAGGCGGGTGAAGCCCTGGTCCGGCACGCCGCCGGCATCCTCGCCGGACTGACCGCCGCCGAGGAGGAGGTCGCCGCCATCGCGGGTCTGCGCGCCGGACGCGTACGCCTGGTGTCGTTCCCCAGCGGCAGCTCCACCCTGGTGCCCACCGCGCTGGCCGCCCTGCGCGCCGCCCACCCCGGCACCCGCGTCTCCCTGGTCGACGCGGAGCCCCCGCGCTCGGTCGAGATGCTGCGGGAGGGGGACTGCGACGTGGCGCTGGCGTTCCGTTACGGGCCCGGCGGCGCCACCGAGGACTGGGGCGACCTGGTCGTACGCCCGCTGCTCACCGACCGTCTCGTCGGTCTGGTCCCCGAGGGGCACCGGCTCGCGGAGGCCGGCCGGGTCGGCATCGGCGAGCTGGCCGACGAACCCTGGATCGCGGGCTGCCCGCGCTGCCGCAGGCAGTTGGTCGAAGTGTGCGAGAGCGCGGGCTTCGCGCCCCGGATCGATTTCGCGACCGACGACTACCCGGCCGTGATCGGCCTCGTGGGGGCCGGCCTGGGGGTCGCGGTCCTGCCCGAGCTGGCGATGGAGTCGGTACGTCCGAAGGGCGCGCGCACCGTGGCGGTGGAGCCTCCGGTGCGGCGCGAGATCGTGGCACTCACGCTCCCGGACCTGGCCCAGGTGCCGGCGGTGGCGGCCACGCTCGATCAGCTGGCGCTGGCTGCGGCTCGCTGAGCGGGGAGGGCGCGGGACGACGCGGGGCGGGGTGAGAGCGGGGGAGGGGCGGGAGCAGGGGGGAGAGGGAGGAGCGGAAACGTTCCTTCAGGAGGTCGGTGTGGCGGCGGGCCCCGCCGAAGCCGAGATGAGGCGGTTGCGCGCGCGGCCCATCAGCTCTTCGCGCTCGTCCTCGGTCAGTCCGCCCCACACGCCGTAGGGCTCACGCACCGCAAGAGCGTGCGCCGCGCACTCCGCGCGCACCGGGCACCTCATGCAGACCTCCTTAGCCGAGTTCTCACGCGCACTCCGTGCCGCGCCCCGCTCCCCCTCCGGGTGGAAGAAGAGCGAGCTGTCCACCCCACGGCACGCTGCGAGCAGCTGCCAGTCCCACAGATCGGCGTTGGGTCCGGGAAGGCGGGAGAAATCTGCCATTGCTTGTCCCCTTGCATCGATGCATCGAGAGTGCTCTGGACTTGAGGCGGCATCCACTGGTGTAAGCAGATGTAAATATGACTCATTGCGAATCTAGCCACAGACACCAGCAAAACGGAAGAAAAGCCGCTAAATGGGGCATAGCTTTACTTAGGAGACATGGCAACCCCTGATGCGCCCCTGCGCAACCGCACACTTACGTAGAGTGCCGATGGCGCACGTCCGGCCCGTAACTCTTTCGAGTGACCGTCGTTGAGTGTGTGAAGCGGTTGAAGGAACAAGCGATCGGGCAAGTGTCCGGGAGCGTCAATCGCACAGGTGACGAAATACGTACCAGCCTGGAGGCTCAAGGTGACGCGCATCAGCTGCGGAGGGCGGTCATGACATCCGTCCTCGTCTGCGACGACTCCCCGCTTGCCCGAGAGGCGCTCCGCCGCGCGGTCGCGACCGTGCCCGGCGTCGAGCGCGTGACGACAGCGGCCAACGGCGAGGAAGTCCTCCGCCGCTGGGGCGCCGACCGCTCGGACCTGATTCTGATGGACGTACGCATGCCCGGTCTGGGCGGCGTCGAGACCGTGCGCCGGCTGCTCTCCGCAGACCCGGGCGCCCGGATCATCATGCTCACGGTCGCCGAGGACCTCGACGGGGTCGCGCTCGCGGTCGCCGCCGGCGCCCGCGGCTACCTGCACAAGGACGCCTCGCGCGCCGAACTGCGGGCGACCGTGACCCAGGCGCTCGCCGACCCGACCTGGCGGCTCGCCCCGCGCCGGCTCAGGTCGGCCGAGATGGGCGCGGCCCCGACGCTCACGGCGCGTGAGATCCAGGTGCTCGAAGGCATGAGCCACGGACGCTCCAACGCCGAGATCGGCCGTGAGCTCTTCCTCTCGGAGGACACGGTCAAGACACACGCCCGGCGGCTCTTCAAGAAACTCGGCGCCTCGGACCGGGCGCACGCGGTCGCGCTCGGATTCCGCTGGGGCCTGGTCCGATAGGACCCGGCCGGTGCGCTCTCGCGCGGCTGCCGCGTTCCCCGTCCGCCCCCCGGCGGACGGGGTGACGGACGGGCGTGCCCCTTTCCGCCGCCGATGCCGCATCCTTGGGGAGTGGAAGAGTTCCTCAGGGACGATTCGGTCGAGCGGGAGGGGAGGGGCAGGAGATGAGTTCCGGCGTACCCGCTCATAACGCTTCAGTGCACAACTACGGACGTGGTGCCGCGAATGACCCGGCGCCAAGGCACCATGGACCGATGCGCGACGACGAGACGACGGTGATCGGTGCACTCGTCCGGCGTGCGGTCGAGGGCGACGAGCAGGCCACGCACGATCTCCTGGCCCGGGTCCACCCGCTGGCCCTGCGGTACTGCCGCACCCGGCTGAGCCGGCTGCCCGGTGATGCCCGCCACTTCGTGGAGGACCTGGCGCAGGAGGTCTGCGTCGCCGTCCTGATGGCACTGCCGCGCTACAAGGACACCGGCAGGCCCTTCGAGGCGTTCGTCTTCGCCATCGCCGCCCACAAGGTCGCCGACCTCCAGCGGGCCGCCATGCGTCACCCCGGTTCGACCGCCGTGCCGTCCGACGAGATGCCGGAGCGGCCCGACGACTCCCTCGGCCCCGAGGAGCGCGCGCTGCTCAGCAGCGACGCCGAGTGGGCCAAGAAACTTCTGGCGAATCTCCCGCAGGCGCAGCGCGAACTGCTGGTCCTGCGGGTCGCGGTGGGCCTGACCGCCGAGGAGACCGGGCAGATGCTGGGCATGTCGCCCGGCGCCGTCCGGGTCGCGCAGCACCGCGCGCTCAGCAGGCTGCGGGCCCTGGCCGGGCAGTAGCCGGACGGCTCTTCGCGCGCCCGCCTGCCGTATGAATGTACGAATTCCGTGAGTGATCTTGCTCGTGGAATGAGACACCCCGCGATCCCGTTAGCATGGACATCCGCGCCGAGCAAGACCATTTGGGAAGGTGTCAGGCATGACTGCCAACGTCGATGGAGTGCCCGAGAAGTTCGCGATGCTCGGGCTGACCTACGACGACGTGCTGCTGCTGCCCGGCGCGTCGGACATGGCCCCCGACCAGATCGACACCTCCTCGTACATCTCGAAGAACGTCCGGGTGAACGTCCCGCTGCTGTCCGCCGCGATGGACAAGGTCACCGAGTCGCGCATGGCCATCGCCATGGCCCGTCAGGGCGGCGTCGGTGTCCTGCACCGCAACCTCTCGATCGCCGACCAGGCCAACCAGGTCGACCTCGTCAAGCGCTCCGAGTCCGGCATGGTGACCGACCCGATCACCGTGCGCCCGGACACCACGCTCGGCGAGGCCGACGAGCTGTGCGCCAAGTTCCGCATCAGCGGCGTGCCGGTGACCGACCCGGCGGGCAAGCTCCTCGGCATCGTCACCAACCGTGACATGGCCTTCGAGACCGACCGCTCCCGTCAGGTCCGCGAGATCATGACGCCGATGCCGCTCGTCACGGGCAAGGTCGGCATCTCCCGCGTCGACGCGGTCCAGCTGCTGCGCCGCCACAAGATCGAGAAGCTTCCGCTGGTCGACGACGCGGGCATCCTCAAGGGCCTCATCACGGTCAAGGACTTCGTCAAGGCCGAGAAGTACCCGAACGCCGCCAAGGACGCCGAGGGCCGGCTGCTCGTCGGTGCGGCCGTGGGTGTCGCCGGCGACGCGTACGAGCGTGCTCAGGCGCTGATCGAAGCGGGCGTCGACTTCATCGTCGTCGACACCGCGCACGGCCACTCGCGGCTCGTCGGCGACATGGTCGCCAAGATCAAGTCGAACTCCACGGTCGACGTCATCGGCGGCAACGTCGCCACCCGCGACGGCGCCCAGGCGCTCATCGACGCCGGCTGCGACGGCATCAAGGTCGGCGTCGGCCCCGGCTCCATCTGCACGACCCGTGTGGTCGCCGGCATCGGCGTGCCGCAGGTCACCGCGATCTACGAGGCCTCGCTGGCCGCGAAGGCGGCCGGTGTGCCGGTCATCGGCGACGGCGGTCTCCAGTACTCCGGCGACATCGCGAAGGCGATCGTCGCGGGCGCCGACACGGTGATGCTCGGCTCGCTGCTCGCGGGCTGCGAGGAGTCGCCGGGCGAGCTGATGTTCATCAACGGCAAGCAGTTCAAGTCGTACCGCGGCATGGGCTCGCTGGGCGCGATGCAGTCCCGCGGCCAGGCCAAGTCGTACTCCAAGGACCGGTACTTCCAGGAGGGCGTCGGCGCCGACGACAAGCTCGTGCCCGAGGGCATCGAGGGCCAGGTGCCCTACCGGGGCCCGCTGTCCGCCGTCGTGCACCAGCTCGCCGGCGGTCTGCGCCAGTCGATGTTCTACGTCGGCGGCCGCACGATCCCGGAGCTCCAGCAGAACGGCCGGTTCGTCCGGATCACCTCGGCGGGCCTCAAGGAGAGCCACCCGCACGACATCCAGATGACGGTCGAGGCGCCGAACTACAGCAGGAAGTGACACGCGGTAACACCGACGCGCGCGCAGGGGCGGCCCCGGAATTTCCCGGGGCCGCCCCTGGCGCGTGTGTCGGGGATACTGGAACGGCATACCAAGAGGGAAAGGCCACACACGTGACTGAGATCGAGATCGGGCGCGGCAAGCGCGGCCGCAGGGCGTACGCGTTCGACGACATCGCCATCGTGCCGAGCCGGCGCACCCGGGACCCGAAAGAGGTCTCGATCGCCTGGCAGATCGACGCCTACCGCTTCGAGCTGCCCTTCCTGGCCGCTCCGATGGACTCGGTCGTCTCGCCCAGGACCGCCATCCGCATCGGTGAGCTGGGCGGCCTGGGCGTACTGAACCTCGAAGGTCTGTGGACGCGGTACGAGGACCCGGAGTCGCTGCTCCAGGAGATCGCGGAGCTCGACGACGAGACCGCGACCCGCCGTCTCCAGGAGATCTACGCCGCTCCCATCCAGGCGGACCTGATCGGGCAGCGCATCAAGGAGGTGCGCGACTCGGGCGTGGTCACCGCCGCCGCGCTGTCCCCGCAGCGTACGGCCGAGTTCTCCAAGGCCGTCGTGGACGCCGGTGTCGACATCTTCGTGATCCGCGGGACCACGGTCTCCGCCGAGCACGTGTCGGGCGCCGCCGAGCCGCTGAACCTCAAGCAGTTCATCTACGAGCTCGACGTCCCGGTCATCGTGGGCGGCTGCGCGACGTACACCGCAGCGCTGCACCTGATGCGGACCGGCGCGGCCGGCGTCCTCGTCGGCTTCGGCGGCGGCGCCGCGCACACCACGCGCAACGTGCTGGGCATCCAGGTGCCGATGGCGACCGCCGTCGCCGACGTGGCCGCGGCCCGCCGCGACTACATGGACGAGTCCGGCGGCCGGTACGTGCATGTCATCGCCGACGGCGGCGTCGGCTGGTCCGGCGACCTGCCGAAGGCCATCGCCTGCGGCGCGGACGCCGTGATGATGGGCTCGCCGCTGGCCCGCGCGACGGACGCGCCGGGGCGCGGCCACCACTGGGGCATGGAGGCCGTCCACGAGGACGTGCCGCGCGGCAAGCGCATGGACCTGGGCGCGGTCGGCACGACCGAGGAGATCCTCCTCGGCCCGTCGCACACCCCGGACGGCTCGATGAACCTGTTCGGCGCGCTGCGCCGCTCGATGGCGACCACGGGCTACAGCGAGCTCAAGGAGTTCCAGCGCGTCGAGGTGACGGTCTCCCCGGCCGAGCACAAGCGCTGACCCCCGGCCGTACGTGTCCGGTACTTCGCCCCGCCGGGTTTCCGGGCGGGGCGAAGTGCTGGGCGGCCCCGCTTCTTCCCGCCCCGCTTCTTCCCGGAGAGCGTGTGCTTTGATCTTCGCGCGGCCGGTCCGGCTGCCCGAAGATCGACCTGGGGGTTGTGTCTTGCGCAAGCTTTTCCTGGTGACCGCCGGCATGTGCGCGGCCACTGTTCTGAGCTTCACCGGCATCGCCCCGGCCACGGCCGTGGAGCCGCAGCCGCAACCGCAGCCGGCGGACCGTACGACCGCGGACTTCAACGGGGACGGCTACCCCGACCTCGCGATCAGCGCGGAATCCGCCACCGTCGCCGGCCTGAAGAAGGCCGGCGGCATCTCCGTCGTGTACGGATCGGCCACCGGTCCGGAGCTCGGCACCGCCGCCTTTCTCACCCAGGCCACGCCCGGCGTCCCCGGCGAGCCGGCCGCGGACCGCAGGTGGGGCTACCTCGGGGGCCACGGTGACGTGGACGGGGACGGCTACGACGACCTGATCGTCCGCGACGGCTCCGGCGTCCTCGTCTTCTGGGGCGGCGCGCAGGGCGTCACCGCACCGGCCACCACGGTGACGACCGGCTCCGGGGACCCCGCGACCGCGCCCCGGCTGTTCAACTCCAGCACCGGAGTCGGCGACGTCACGGGCGACGGCGTCGCGGACATCGTCGCGCCGGCGGCCGTCGGCGAGCACCCCGGCACGAAGTACGGCATGGTCGTCGTGCGCGGCCCGGTCAGCCGTTCCACGGGCAGGCCGTCGGCCGTGCGGTTCCGCGACACCCCGGCCGAGGACGGCCACAGCGTCAGCCACGTCCACGTCGGTGACATGACCGGCGACGGCGTCCGGGACGTCGTCGCCCACGGCACCGCCACCGGCGGCATGTCCCGGACCGAGGGCTCCGTCCTCAGGGGCACGGCCTCCGGCCTCGTCCGGGGCGGCGCGGTCACCTCCGGCTGGAACGGCTCCTTCGGCGACCTGAACAAGGACGGCTACCAGGACTTCGTCGGCGGCGGCCCCGACCGGAGCGCCGACGCGCCCGGGGGCAGGATCTTCGTCACGTACGGCGGCCCGGAGGGCGTCGGCACGACGCTGCCCGGCCGGACGTACACGCAGAAGAGCACGGGCGTCCCCGGGGTGGACGAGGAGAAGGACCGCTGGGGCTCGGACGTGTCCGTGGCCGACACCGACCAGGACGGTTACGCCGACATCGTCGTCGGCGCCGAGTGGGAGACCGGCAGCGACGCGGCCGTCACGGCCAGTGGGGCGATCACCGTCCTGCGCGGCAGCGCCACCGGAGTCACCACCGCGGGTGCGAAGTCCTTCACGCAGAACTCGGCGGGGATTCCCAGCGCGTCGGAGACCGCCGACCACTTCGGATCGGCGGTCCGCGTCATCGACACCGACCGGGACGGCAAGCCCGAGGTCTACGTCGGCGGCAATGGCGAGGACGGCTTCAAGGGCCGGGTCTGGAAGCTGAAGACGGACACCTCGGGCCTCACCGGCGCCGGCGCCACCAGCTTCAGCCTGGCCGGCCTCGGCGGCCCCGCCGGCGGCGCCAACTTCGGGTTCCACTTCAGCGGCTGACCGGCTGACCGGCTGACCGGTTCTCCGGCCGGCCGCCCCCGCGCGGCCTCGCGGGCCACCGCCTCCCCTGCGTCAGAGGCGGTGGCTCGCGCCCGTCGGGGTCGCGCCCCGGGTGTCGAGGAGGAGCTGGGCCTTCACCGCGAGGGCCTGGAGGTCGTACGTGCGGTGGTTCTGCAGGAGCACGGTCAGGTCGGCGTTGGCGGCGGCCTCGTAGAGGGAGTCGGCGCGGGGGACCGGGACGTCCCGGACGCGCCAGTGGGGGACGTGCGGGTCGTGGTAGCCGACCTGGGCGCCCAGGTCCATCAGGCGGGTGGCGATCTCCTGGGCGGGGGCGCCCTGCTGGTCGGCCAGATCCGGTTTGTAGGTGACGCCGAGGAGCAGGACGCGGGCGCCGCGGGCGGACTTGCCGTGCTCGTTGAGGAGCGTGGCGCAGCGCTGGATGACGTACTGCGGCATGCGGTCGTTGATCTCCTGCGCGAGGCCGACCATGCGCAGCGGGTGGCCCGGGGTGGTGCTGCTGTGCGGGATGTAGTTCGGGTCGACGGGAACGCCGTGGCCGCCGACGCCGGGGCCCGGGCGGAACGACTGGAAGCCGAAGGGCTTGGTCTCGGCGCAGCGGATGACGTCCCAGAGGTCGACGCCGAGGTCGTGGCAGAGCACGGCCATCTCGTTGACCAGCGCGATGTTCACGTGCCGGTAGTTGGTCTCGAGTACGCCGACGGTCTCGGCCTCGCGCGGGCCCCGAGCCCGGACCACCTTGTCGGTCAGGCGCCCGTAGAAGGCGGCGGCCGATTCGGTGCAGGCGGGGGTGAGGCCGCCGATGACCTGCGGGGTGCCCGCGAAGGTGTGGAGCCGGTTGCCGGGATCCACCCGACTGGGGGAGTACGCGAGGTGGAAGTCGCGGCCCGCGCGCAGCCCGGATCCCTCTTCGAGGAGGGGACGGAGGAATTCTTCCGTGGTGCCGGGGTACGCGGCGGATTCGAGCAGCACCGTGGTGTGCGGGCGCAGCTGCGCCGCCAGGATCCTGGCGGCTTCGCCGACGGCGCTGAGGTCGAGCGTACGGTCGGCGCCGAGTGGAGTGGGGGCGCAGATGACCGCGGTACGGACCCGGCCGAGCTCGGCCGGCGCCCTGACGGTACGGAAACCCCCGGCCAGCATGCGGCGCAGGTCGGCGGCGGTGAGGGAGCCGTCGCCCGGGGTGCGTCCCGCGGTGAGGTCCGCGAGGAGGTGCGGGTCGGTGTCGTAGCCGAGGGTGTCGATGCCGGAGGCGACCGCGGCCTGGGCGAGGGGCAGGCCGAGATGGCCGAGTCCGATGACGGCGAGATCTGCGGGCATGGCGGTGGGCCGTCCTTCCCAATAGCCGGAGGGGAGGCAACGCGCAAACCCTGGGGACAGTTCGGGCGAGCGCAATGTCAGACTAGGCGTAAATATGACCGTTATGCGGCATTGTGTGCGGCCGGGGCGCGGGAGTGTTGTCCACAGGCGGTGGCTGAATGCGGGCCCTGCGGACAGAATCGAGGGGGCGGGGATGTGATCCCGACCACCCGACGACTACGGGAGGCAGCGGTGAGGACAGCGACACTGGGGCCCGCCGAGCGCGCCGAGGCGCTCGCGGCGATGGCCGAGCGTGAACTGGACGTGCTGGTCGTGGGCGCCGGAGTGGTCGGTGCGGGAACGGCCCTCGACGCCGTCACGCGCGGGCTGGCGACCGGCCTGGTCGAGGCGCGGGACTGGGCCTCGGGCACGTCGAGCCGGTCGAGCAAGCTGATCCACGGCGGGCTGCGCTATCTGGAGATGCTCGACTTCGCCCTCGTGCGGGAGGCGCTGAAGGAGCGCGGGCTGCTCCTCGAACGGCTGGCGCCGCATCTGGTCAAGCCGGTGCCGTTCCTCTATCCGCTCCAGCACAAGGGGTGGGAGCGGTGGTACGCCGGGTCGGGCGTGGCGCTGTACGACGCGATGTCGGTGTCGTCCGGGCACGGGCGCGGACTGCCGATGCACCGTCACCTGACGCGCGGGCGCGCGCTGCGGGTCGCGCCCGCGCTGAAGAAGGACGCACTGGTCGGCGCGTTGCAGTACTACGACGCCCAGATGGACGACGCGCGTTACGTGACGACGCTGGTGCGCACGGCGTCGCAGTACGGCGCCCAGGTCGCCAACCGGGCCCGGGTGACCGGCTTCCTGCGGGAGGGCGAACGGGTCGTCGGGGCGCGGGTGCAGGATGTCGAGGGCGGCGGGGAGTACGAGGTCCGGGCCCGGCAGGTCGTCAACGCGACCGGCGTGTGGACGGACGACACCCAGGCGCTGATCGGCGAGCGCGGGCAGTTCCACGTACGGGCGTCCAAGGGCATCCACCTGGTGGTGCCGAAGGACCGGATCCACTCGTCGACCGGGCTGATCCTGCGGACCGAGAAGTCGGTGCTGTTCGTCATCCCGTGGGGGCGCCACTGGATCGTGGGGACGACCGACACGGACTGGAGCCTGGACAAGACGCATCCGGCGGCGTCCAGCGCGGACATCGACTACCTGCTGGAGCATGTGAACGCGGTGCTGGCGGTGCCGCTGACCCGTGACGACGTCCAGGGCGTGTACGCCGGCCTGCGGCCGCTGCTGGCCGGGGAGTCGGACGCCACCAGCAAGCTCTCGCGCGAGCACACGGTGGCGCACCCGGTGCCGGGGCTCGTCGTGGTCGCGGGCGGCAAGTACACGACGTACCGCGTGATGGCGAAGGACGCCGTGGACGAGGTGGTGCACGCCCTCGACCAGCGGGTCGCCGCGTGCGTGACGGAGGACGTGCCGCTCGTCGGGGCCGAGGGGTACCGGGCGCTGTGGAACGCGCGGGCGCGGACAGCGGCGCGCGCGGGGCTCCACGTGGCGCGCGTGGAGCACCTGTTGAACCGTTACGGCTCGCTCACCGAGGAACTGCTGGACCTGATCGCCCGCGACCCGTCGCTGGCCGAACCGCTGAGCGCGGCGGACGACTACCTGCGGGCGGAGGTGGTCTACGCCGCCTCGCACGAGGGCGCGCGCCACCTCGACGACGTACTGACCCGGCGCACGCGCATCTCCATCGAGACCTTCGACCGGGGAACGCGCAGCGCGCGCGAGTGCGCGGAGCTGATGGCGCCGGTGCTCGGGTGGGACAAGGAGCAGATCGAGAAGGAGGTCGCGCACTACGAGAAGCGGGTCGAGGCGGAGCGGGAGTCGCAGCGCCAGCCGGACGACCTGACGGCGGACGCGGCGCGGCTGGGGGCGCCGGACATCGTGCCGTTGCAGTGATCCGGCCACGGGCGGGGAACCCGGCTCCGGTGCGGGGAGATTCGGTGCAGCTGCCCTGCCACCGCTGTGAACTGGGAGGGGTCCCTTTTGTCGGTGCCGCGGAGAGAGGCCGACGACCCGGGACCACGATCGGTCGCGCAGTGAGGGACAATGATTGCTCTGCCAGGGCGGGTTACTGCATCACCCTGGAACGCAGCCATCGCGGGCGAAGATCAGGGATCGCAGAGGGGACGCATGTCGGAGGCGGAGCAGTCCAAGGACACCAAGGGGCGTCTTCTCGCCGGGCGGTACCGGCTCGGAGAGGTGCTCGGCCGGGGCGGCATGGGCACGGTCTGGCGCGCCGTCGACGAGACGCTGGGCCGCACCGTCGCCGTGAAGGAACTGCGCTTCCCCACGAGCATCGACGACGAGGAGAAGCGCCGGCTCATCACGCGCACGCTGCGTGAGGCGAAGGCGATCGCCAGGATCCGCAACAGCGGCGCCGTGACCGTCTACGACGTGGTCGACGAGGACGACCGGCCGTGGATCGTCATGGAGCTGATCGAGGGCAAGTCGCTCGCCGAAGCCGTGCGCGAGGACGGGGTGCTGACGCCGCGTCGCGCCGCCGAGGTGGGCCTCGCCATTCTCGACGTCCTGCGCGCCGCGCACCGCGAGGGCATCCTGCACCGCGATGTGAAGCCGTCCAACGTGCTGATCTCCGAGGACGGCCGGGTCGTGCTGACCGACTTCGGTATCGCCCAGGTCGAGGGCGACCCGTCGATCACCTCGACCGGCATGCTGGTGGGCGCCCCTTCGTACATCTCGCCGGAGCGGGCCCGTGGCCACAAGCCGGGCCCGGCCGCCGACCTGTGGTCGCTGGGCGGTCTGCTGTACGCGTCGGTGGAGGGCACCCCGCCGTACGACAAGGGGTCCGCGATCGCGACCCTCACGGCCGTGATGACCGAGCCGCTCGACCCGCCCAAGAACGCGGGACCGCTGGCAGAGGTGATCTACGGCCTGCTGGCCAAGGACCCCGGCCAGCGGCTCGACGAGGCGGGCGCGCGGGCGCTCCTCAACGATGTGCTCAGCCTGCCCGACAAGCCGGCCGAGCCCGAGCCGTCGCCGGAGGCGACGCGGGTGGTGGCACTGCCGCCCGTGCCCGAGGACGGGCTCGGCGCGGTGCGGCCGCCCAGGAACGACGAGGCGACGGACGCCGGCGAGCGGGTGCGGGGCGCGCTGAAGTCCGTACGCAACGCGGCGGCGGCCCAGTCCGCCAAGCAGAAGCAGACCGCGCAGACCCGGACCGGGGAGGCGCGGCAGTCGCAGTCCGTGCCGGGTCCGAGGCCGCCGGAGCGGGCTTCGCTGACGGATGTCGTACCGCGGCGCACGCTGGTCCTCGTGGCGGTGGTCGCGGCGCTCGCCGTGATCGGTACCGTGCTCGCCGTCGCACTGAACAGTGGCCCCGACGACAGCACGCAGGGCAAGTCCAAGGACGGGACGTCCGCTTCGAGCGGCGCCACGGCCGGCGACGACGCCAAGGACGGCGAAAGCACGGGCACGGGCACGGAAACGGACGGCGGGAAGGGCAAGGGGCAGGGCCAGACCCCGAGCGACGGCCAGAGCCGGTCCGAGGACTCCGGCAAGGACGCGGGCAAGGGCGACGACAGCCAGGACCCGGGCGAGTCCGGGACGGACGGTCCGTCGAAGGACGGCGCGCTGCCCGACGGGTACGTGAAGGTCGGCGACGACCGGTTCCACTTCACCATGGCGATGCCCGAGGGATTCCGGCGGAACGGCATAGCGGGCACGAACTCCGGCGGCATCTACAACAAGGACGGCGGATACCCGCGCGTCCAGGTCGACTTCACCGACAGCCCCAAGGACGACGCGCGCGCGGCCTGGGCCGCGGCCCGGCTCGGGGTCGCCGCGACCAGCAACAACTACAAGCACTTCGGGATAAGGCCCGTCGACTACAACGGATATCCCACCACCGCCGACTGGGAGTTCGAGCGCGACGTGCGGGGCATGCGGGTGCATGTCCTGAACCGTGGCTTCAAGGTGGACGCGAGGCACGGGTACTCGATCATGGTCAGCTGCAAGGCGAGCGAGTGGAACGGCGACGAGTGCCGGACGCTGCGCGAGACCGCGTTCGACACGTTCGCACCGAAGGACTGACGGACTGAACCGCCGGGTTGCCCGGACCCGGCCGCGCGGCCGGTCCCAGCCACGTATCGTGAGAGCTCGTGGACTGACCGTACGCGACCGGAATTGACGACTTGATGCGGTCAGACTGGCCGGGGGAACAGCGCGCTCTGGGGAGGCGTCGTGGACGACTACGCGGGACGGGTACTTGCCGACCGCTACCGCCTTCCGTTGCCGCCTTCCGACGCGTACGAACTGGTCGAGACCAGGGCCTTCGACACCTACAGCGGTCAGGAAGTCCTGGTCCGCCAGGTGCCGTTGCCCGAGGTCGTGGACGCGGAGTTCCTGGACGGCGAGGGCGGCGGCGGGGCGGCGCAGCGGCATGCCGCCGGGCGCGCGACGCGGCGGCCGGCCGACCCCGCCGTGCGGCGGGCCGTCGAGGCGGCGCAGGCCGCCGCGCAGATCCCCGACCATCCCAGACTCGACCAGGTCTTCGACGTCTTCGCCGAGGACGGCTCGCTCTGGATCGTGAGCGAGCTGGTGGCGGCGCGGCCGCTTGCGGCGCTGCTCGCCGAGAGGCCCCTGAATCCCTACCGGGCCGCGGAGATCGCCTCCGACGTGCTGACCGCGCTGCGGGTGCTGCACGCGCACGGCTGGACCCACCGGAACATCACCGTCCGCACGGTGCTCGTCTGCGACGACGGCCGCATCGTCCTGACCGGCCTCGCGGCCGGCGCGGCGGAGGAGGCGCTCTGCGGGTACGCCCCCGTGCCGGTGCCGGCGGAGCCGGTGGCGGACGCGGAGGAGAGCGACGGCGGTTGGGGCGACGCCGGCCCTTCGGAGCAGGGGGCGGCCGGAGGCGGCCGTGGGGCGGAGGTCACGCCGTACGGTCCCGGTCCGGGCGCCGCGCCCGGCTCTTCCCACGACCCCGACGCGCGCACCGCGCTGCCGGCCGGAGGGGGGAACGCCGCCGCCGAGGTCCGCGCCGCCCGCGCCGGGGCGATAGCGGCGTACCGCGCGGGAGCCCGTGCGGCGGCCCGGGTCACCGAGGAGCAGCACCCGGGCGGCGGCGCGCGCCCGCTCCCGGCGCAGCGCGCGATGCCGCGCCCGGCCGGGGGTTCGCGGGCGATCAGCCCGTACGTCGACCCTGACCCCGGTCCCATGTCCGGGCCCGCGCCCGCCGGGCGCCCGGAGCCGGGCGGCGACCGGCACGGTGCGGCCCCCGGTGCCGGAACAGGCGACGCCCTGCGCGCCGACGGCCTGCGACGCGCCCATGCACAGAGTCCCGCGCAGGGCCAGGGCCAGGGCCAGAGCCAGGCGCAGGGTCATGCGCAGGGCCGGGCCCAGGAAGAAGCCCGCAGCTGGGACGAGTTCGTGGCGGGCGGGCAGGCCCCCGCGTACCGCGGGCCCGCCACCCCGCTCGCCGCCGAGCGCGCCCGGCAGGCGCGGATCGCCGTCGTCGGCGCCGTCACCGAGCGCTGGGCCCCCGAACAGGCCGGTTCCGTCCACGAGAACTGGCAGCTCGCCCCGCCCATCGGCCCCTCGACCGACCTCTGGGCCCTGGGCGCGCTCCTCTTCCGTACCGTGCAGGGCCACGCCCCGTACCCGGAGGAGAGCGCCATAGAGCTGGTCCAGCTCGTCTGCGCCGAGCCGCCCGCCTTCGCCGAGGAGTGCGGCCCCCTGCGGCCCGTCGTCGAATCGCTGCTGCGTCAGGACCCCACGGAGCGCCCCGACTTCGAGGAGGTGCGCGGCTGGCTCCGCTCGCTCGTACGGTCCGCCCCCGAGCCGGATGCCGGTGCGAACGTCGTGCCGCTGCCGTCCGTCGACGCCACGCGGCTTCCGATCGTGCGCCGCCGCGGTGAGCTCGTACGCCGGCGCCGCGGCGGGGCGGCCGACGCGCACGGACGCCACCGGCACAAGAAGACCAGGGCCGGGGGCAAGGGGGAGCCGAGAGAGCCGCGGCCTCCCCGGGAGCCGCGGATCAAGGAGCCGCGGATCCAGAAGAAGCAGCGCGGCGGCCCCCGTTCGCTCGGGCGTACGCTCCTGCTCCTGATCCTCCTCGGCCTGGCCGCCGCGCTCGTCTACGCCATGGTCTTCATGCCGAAGGCCGGTGAACAGGACCGGGGCCAGGGCGCCCCCGAGAACGCGGGGGACGGCAGGAGCACCGCCGCTCCCGGCTCCTCCGGCACCACCGCGCCCGCGCCGCCTGAGAAGGAGGCACCGGAGAAGACCCCCCGGAAAACCCCGGAGGCGTCCGGTGCCCAGCAGCCGCAGACCTCCGCCCCGGCCGCCGACGTCGCCGAGGGGTACGGGATCCGCAAGGATCCCGAAGGTTTCCAGACAGCCGTCGACAAGGACTGGGAGCGGCGGCCGATCAACGACGCCGGGCAGGTCCGTTACCGCGGCGGCGCATTCGAGCTGCTGATCGTCCCCGGCCGGGACTCCGTCGAGGAGCAGGGCAGCGACCCGATGGACTACCAGCTCAGGAAGGAGCGGGAGCTCCAGCCCGTCAGGGACTCCTCCTGGTCCACGCAGAACGGGCTGCGCCGCATCGACGTGGGCGGACGGGCCATGGCGGAGGGCCAGTTCACCTGGCAGGACAGCAGCGGGCGCGACGTGTACGTCCGCAACCTCGCGATGATCGTCGGCGACCGGTACCACGTCGTCCAGGTGATCGGCCCCGAGGCGCAGCGCGACGAGATCACCGAGATATACGAACAGGCTACGAACGCCTACCGGGTGACGGGCTGAGCGACCCTCCCGGAGGCCGTGCCACGCGCCCGGCGACCGATCACATTGGGACACGTGAGAGGTACGAGGTTCCATGGCCGTCTTCCGCTTCGTAATCTGGCAGCCGTAGACGCGGGGCAGGAAACGTGGACCACTCACACCGCATGACCGGCGAGGCCGTGGGCGGAAGCCGCCTGGTCGCCGGGCGTTATCGCATCGGTGACCGGCTGGGCAGCGGCGGCATGGGCACCGTCTGGCAGGCGACGGACGAACTGCTCGACCGGCAGGTCGCCGTCAAGGAACTCCACTTCGGCGGCGACGAACCCGGCTCGACCGCCGCCGACGCGCAGATGCGCCGCGAGCGGGCGCTGCGGGAGGCCAGGACCGTGGCCCAGCTGGTCCACCCGCACGTGATCGTCGTGCACGACATCGTCGAGGACCCCGGCACCGGGCTGTCGTACATCATCATGGAGCTGATCGACGGCGATTCGCTCGCGGACCGCATCGCGGCCGAAGGGCCCGTCGACCCCCGCGAGGCCGCGAGGATCGGCCTCGCGCTGGTCAGGGCGTTGCGCATGGCCCACGAGCGCGGCGTACTGCACCGTGACCTCAAGCCCGCCAACGTCCTGCTGGAAGCGGACAGCGGCCGCGTCGTCCTCACCGACTTCGGGGTCGCGCGGCTCTCCGGCGGTACGACGATCACCAACGCCGGGTCCTTCGTCGGCTCTCCCGAGTACACCGCGCCCGAGCGGATGGAGGGCGTCGGCGCCGGCCCGGCCTCCGACATGTGGTCGCTCGGCGTGCTGCTGTGCACGGCGGTGAGCGGCGAGTCGCCGTTCCACCGCGACTCGCTGGGCGGGGTGCTGTGCGCGGTCATGCACGACCCGATCCAGGTGCCCGTGGCCGCGGGCCCGCTGCTCCCCGTCGTACGGCGCCTGCTGGAGCGCGACCCGGAGCGCAGGCTCGGCGCGGCCGAGACGGAGCGGCTGCTGCTCGCCTTCCTCGCCACCGGTGCGTCTCCCGAGGCGCCTTATTCGGCCACGCAGCCGAACATTCCCCTCGCCCCGGGGGCGGCGCCGCGGCCCCGGGCCGGCGGTGTCCGGGGCGCGCTCGTCGCGGGCGCCCTCGTGGTCGTGACGGCGGGGGCGGGCGCGGGGACCGCGGCGCTGTTCCTCGACGGCGGCGACGACGGCGGTGACGGCCGCGGCGGCAACGGGCGTACGGACACCGCGCCCACCCGTACGGTCACCTCGACCGTGTCCGGCGGCGGAGACGGCGGGGGGCCGCCCGGACGCTCCGGCACGGGCGCCACCGCCCGCACGCCCCCGGCCGGCTACCGCAAGGTGACCGACCCCGCGGGTTTCACGCTCGCCGTCCCCGAGGGCTACCACCGCTCGGCCGACGACGACCGGGTCTCCTACATGTCGCCGGACAAGAGCGTCAGGATCGGCGTACGCCAGCAGATCCCCGCAGCGGGCGGCCCGCTCGGCGCGATGCGGCTGGCGCACGCGAACGGTCCGCGCACCCACCCCGGATACCGCGAGGGCAAGGTCACCCGGACGACCCACAACGGATGGCCCGCGGCGCTCTGGGAGTTCAAGGCGGACGGGTTCGGGGCGGGCGACGAGGACCGGCACACGTACGAGATCTCCTGGGAGGAGGGCAGCCTGATGTACGACGTGAGGGTCTCCGCGCCGGTCGGCCGGCAGGACGAGGCGAAGCGGCACTTCGACACCGCCCTCGACTCGTTCGCCCGCGGCTAGCCCGCGAGCCGGGAACACGAGCCGAAAGCACGAGCCGAAAGCACGAGCCGAAAGCACGAGCCGAAAGCACGGGCCGAAAGCACGGGCCGGAAACACGGACCAGGAACACAAGCCCTGATCAGGGGTTATGTGCCAGTGAATGCTGGCACGGTGGTGAGGGGCTGGTGAAAAGGCGTTACCGGTGGGTACCAAAAGACTCCCGGGAGGCTTACTCTCGCCCTCATGACGGACACGCAGGCCCCCGCGGCCGCCCTCGGTACGAACCCCCGCGCCGCCGCCCCCGCCGAGGCGCGCACCGCGGCCGATGTGGTCACTCCCGAGGTGGTCGCCCAGCTCACGCGTGACGTGGTCGGTTCCGGCCGTACCGCCAACCACACCCCCTTCACCGGGGAGAAGCTGGCCGACCTGCCCGGGTCCACCCCCGAGGACGTCGCCACCGCCTTCGCGCGGGCACGCGCCGCCCAGCCCGTCTGGGCCGCCATACCCGTCCGGCGGCGCGCCGCGGTCCTGCTCCGCTTCCACGACCTCGTCCTGGAGCGCCAGGCCGAGGTCCTCGACCTCATCCAGCTGGAGACCGGCAAGGCCCGTCTGCACGCGCACGAGGAGGTCCAGGCCGTCGCGATAGCCGCCCGCCACTACGGGCGCAAGGCCGCCTCCTACCTCAGGCCCAGGCGGCGCACCGGAGCCGTCCCGACCCTGACCAAGGTCACCGAGCTGCGCCAGCCGCGCGGAGTGGTCGGCCAGATCGCCCCCTGGAACTACCCGCTCGAACTGTCGGTCGGCGACGCGCTGCCCGCCTTCGTCTCCGGCAACGCCGTCGTGATGAAGCCCGACACCGAGACCGCGCTGACCGCCCTGTGGGCCCGCGACCTCCTCGTCGAGGCCGGTCTGCCCGCCGGGGTCTTCCAGGTGGTCCTCGGCGAAGGCCCGGTCGTCGGCCCCGAGATCGTCAAGCACGCCGACTACGTCTCCTTCACCGGCTCCACCCGCACCGGCCGCGAGGTCGCCCGGGGCGCCGCCGACCGCCTCATCGGTGTGTCCCTCGAACTCGGCGGCAAGAACGCCATGCTGGTCCTCGCCGACGCCGACGTCGAGAAGGCCGCGGCGGGCGCGGTCCGCGCCTGCTTCTCCTCCGCCGGACAGCTGTGCGTCTCCATCGAGCGGCTGTACGTCCACGAGTCGGTCGCCGACGACTTCGTGGCCCGGTTCGCCGCCCGTACGAAGGCGATGCGCCTCGGCACGTCCCTCGCGTACGGCGCCGACATGGGATCGCTCGTCGGCGAGCGCCAGCTGGAGAACGTGAAGCGGCACGTCGAGGAGGCCGTCGCCAAGGGCGCCACGCTCGTCGCGGGCGGCGTCGCCCGCCCCGACATCGGCCCGCTCTTCTACGAGCCGACCATCCTCGAAGGCGTCGAGGCGCCGATGGCGGTGTGCGCCGAGGAGACCTTCGGCCCGGTCGTCTCCGTCTACCGCTTCACCGACGAGGACGAGGTCGTCGAGCAGGCCAACGCCACGCCGTACGGCCTCAATTCGAGCGTCTGGACCAAGGACGGCAAGCGCGGCCACGCGATCGCCGCCCGGCTGCGCACCGGCACGGTCAACATCAACGAGGGCTACGCCCCGGCGTACGGCAGCGTCCAGGCGCCGATGGGCGGCATGAAGGAATCGGGCCTCGGCCGCCGCCACGGCTCCGAGGGCATCCTCAAGTACACCGAGGTCCAGACCGTCGCCCACCAGCGGCTGATGCCGATGGCCCCGTCCTTCGGCATGGACGACGAGAAGTACGCGGCGTTCATGAGCACCAGCCTGAAGGCGCTCAAGACCCTGCGTTTCCGCTGATCCCAGGCTTTTCCAACGAGGAGCGCCCATGTCACAGGAGAGCTCTGCCCGCAGCCGGGAGGCCGAGGCGGATTCCGCGTACGACTACGACGTCATCGTCGTCGGATCCGGCTTCGGCGGGTCCGTCTCCGCGCTGCGCCTGACGGAGAAGGGGTACCGGGTCGGCGTCCTGGAAGCGGGGCGCCGCTTCACCCGCGAGACCCTGCCCAAGACCTCCTGGGACATCAGGAACTACCTGTGGGCGCCCGCGCTCGGCCTCTTCGGCATCCAGCGCGTGCACCTCCTCGGAAACGTCATGGTCCTGGCCGGCGCGGGCGTGGGGGGCGGCTCCCTCAACTACGCCAACACGCTGTACGTGCCCCCCGCCCCCTTCTTCCAGGACCGGCAGTGGGCGGACATCACCGACTGGCAGGACGAACTGGCGCCGTACTACGACCAGGCCAGGCGCATGCTCGGGGTGCGCATGAACCCGACCATGACGCCGTCCGACGTACACCTGAAGGCCGCCGCCGAGGCCATGGGGGTGGGGAACAGCTTCCACCTGGCACCGGTCGGTGTCTTCTACGGCGACGGCAAGGACGCCGGCGGTGAGACGAAGGCCGCGCCCGGCACGGAGGTCCCCGACCCCTACTTCGGCGGCGCGGGCCCGTCCCGCAGGGCCTGCACCGAGTGCGGCGCGTGCATGACCGGCTGCCGGCTCGGCGCGAAGAACACCCTCAACGAGAACTACCTCCACCTCGCCGAGAAGGCCGGCGCGGTCGTCCACCCGATGACCTCCGTCATCGGCCTCGCCGAGCACCCGGACGGCGGCTACCGCGTCGCCACAGTCCCCACCGACGCCCGCCGCAGGGCCGCGCCCCGCACCCTGCGCGCCCGCCAGGTCGTCGTGGCCGCCGGGACGTACGGCACGCAGACCCTCCTGCACGCCATGAAGGACCGCGGCGAACTCCCCCGCATCTCCTCGAAGCTCGGCGAGCTGACCCGCACCAACTCCGAGGCCCTCGTCGGCGCCCAGACCACCGACCGCCGCTACCGCAGGAAGCACGGCGCGAAGAACGGCGTGAGGAGGGCCGACTTCACGCGGGGCGTCGCCATCACGTCCTCGATCCACCCCAACGCCAGCACCCACATCGAGCCCGTCCGCTACGGCCGGGGCTCCAACGCGATGGGCGCGATGTCCATCATCCAGGTGCCGTACGCCGAGAAACTCCCCCGCGTGCTCGGCTGGCTCGGCCACGCCGCCAGGCACCCGCTGCTGACCGCCCGTTCGCTCTCCAACCACCGCTGGTCGGAGAAGACCATCATCGGCCTCGTCATGCAGTCCCTGGACAACTCCCTGACGACGTACCGCAAACCGCGCGGCATCGGAAAGGGCCTGCTCACCGCCCGCCAGGGGCACGGTGCGCCCAACCCGAAGCAGATACCCGAGGCGGCGCGCGCCGCCTCGGTCCTCGCCGAGGAGATCAACGGCTTCGCCGGCAGCAACATAGGCGAGCTGATCGGCACACCGCTGACCGCGCACTTCCTCGGCGGCTGCCCGATCGGCGCCTCCCCCGAGCAGGGCGTCATCGACCCGTACCACCGGCTGTACGGGCACCCGGGCATCTCGGTCGTGGACGGCGCCGCGGTCTCCGCCAACCTGGGCGTCAACCCGTCGCTGACGATCACCGCGCAGGCGGAGCGGGCCATGTCGTACTGGCCCAACAAGGGCGAGCCGGACGTGCGCCCGGCGCAGGGCGCGGCGTACGAGCGCCTCGCCGCGGTCGCGCCGAAGGCGCCGGCGGTGCCGGAGGACGCCTTCGGCGCGCTGAAGCTGCCGTTCCTCGGCATACCGGCGGTCCCGCCCAAGAGCTGAGCGGGCGCCGGGCGGACAGCGGAGCGAGCGCTGAGCGGACAGGCAGAAGGGGCTGCACCCCCCTCCGAGTGCAGCCCCTCCTGCCGGCTCTCCACCGGTGTGTCACACCGGTTCGTTCAGGCCGTGCGCGGGCCGTGTCAGGCCTCGGAACCGGCCTTGCGGCGGCGTACGACGAACATCGCGCCGACGCCGAGCGCGACGGCCGCGCCACCCGCGAGGGCGAACATCGGCATCGTGGACGAGGAACCGGTCTCGGCGAGGCTGCCGGTCACCGGGATCTCCTTGGCGCCGCCCTGCGGCTCCTTGGGGCTGACCACGGGCTTCTCGACGGGCGGCTCGACCGGCTTGGGCTTGCCCGGGTTCTCGTTGTCGGCGCCCGGCGCGAGGACGCTGAACTCCCAGTAGCCGAGCGCGGATCGGTAGCACTCCTCGTCGGAGTCGAGGTACGCGCCGAGGCCGAGGGCGAAGCTGTCGCCGGACGGAGCCTTCGCGTCGATGTTCACGCGCAGCTGGATGTCGACGACGTCCTTCGCGCCGAGCTCCGTCCTGCCCATGAACTCCTCGTCCTCGATGGACTTCCAGGTCTTGGTGCCCTGGTCGAGGTACTGGAGTTGCAGGTGGTTGCTCAGCCAGTCGTTCTCGTTGCCGCTCTCCGAGTAGTTGTCCACGAAGGCGATCCAGCGGACCTCGCCGAGCGCCTCGTCCGTGGTGTTGGAGGCGGTCATCCTGAAGTTGTGCCAGCCGCTGCCCGCGACGATCTTGCCGGGCAGGCCGTTGATGTCCAGCCGGAGGGCGGACGCGGCGTCGATCAGGTCGCCGTCCTCGTCGATGACCGGCTCGCAGGCCTCGAACTCTTCCTCCGGGTCCGTCGCCGGGTCCTCGTCGGGCTTGGGGCCCGGCTCGTCCTCGGGGTCGGTCCCGTCGGCCGGGTCCTCCTCCGCGTCCGGGTCGGTGGCCGGGTCGGTCCCGTCGGCCGGGTCCTCCTCGCCCTCCGGGTCGGTGGCCGGGTCGGTGTCACCGGCCGGGTCCTCGTCCGCGCCCGGGTCGGTGGCGGGGTCGGTGGCCGGGTCGGTGTCACCGGCCGGGTCCTTCCCGGTCTCGTCCTCGGTGTCGGTCACCGGGTCCGTGGCCGGGCCGGGCTCCGGGTTCTCGGCGTCGTCCGGGTCGGGCTCGCCGGCCGGGTCGGACTCCGGAGTCTCGGTGTCGGTCTGGTCGGAGCCGGCCGTCCCGTCCGGGTCGGTCGCCTGGCCCGGGTCGGTCGTCTCGGTCTGCGTGGTGGTCGCGGGGTCCCCATCGGCGTACGCGGCCGGCGCAGCCAGGAAAGCGGCAGGAGCTATGACGGCCGTCGCGGCCGCAAGGGCCATGGCGCGGCGAAGCTTCATGTAGACCTCAGAAAGTCTGGCGTACCGCGTGGCGGCGGCACGAGATGTGAGGGCCGCCGTGGATGTGGGGTGCACGGGTGGCCGTTGGTTCGCATGGATGACCTGTGGAAGGCGTAAAGGGTTGCCCGGAATCGCACGGGTTCTTCATGTGACGTGCGCCACACCTGCCGTCTGCCGCCTGCCGGTGCGGGGCGAAGGGCCCTGTGGACCGGAGTCCGCAGGGCCCGGGCCGTCAGCACCGACGTCAGGGCAGCGTCGGTGCTGAGGAGCGGCGCCGGGGGTACGCCGCTGGCTCGTGCGATGGAGCGGGGGTGCGGGAGCGGGTGGTGCGCCGGCGGTCTGCCCGGCGCGCGACGGGCGCGCACCGATGGTGTGGACCAATGGCGGCAGCCGCTCGGGGTGCGGGGCCGCCTTTGCATCGTGGGGGATCGGCCGCGGCGCGCGCAACAGTTTCGACGACATCCCGGGACCGGGCCGCGGGACACGGCCGGCCGGTTCCGGGCGTCCCCGGAACCGGCCGCCTTGGGTGACCGGACCGCTGTCCCCTGCCGACCGGTCACGCACGCCGGGACGAGGTCCCACGGCGCACATGCGGTGCGCCGCACGCCCCGGCGGGGCCACGCGTGGTTCTTTCCTGCACGCCCGCCCCTGGCTGGCACGGACACCGGGACCAACGAAGCCCTGCGTGGCCCGGTCACGCGCCGTACGGGTGAGGACGTGCCCGAACTCAGATGCGGCCCCGCTCAGATGCCGCCCCGCTCAGATGCGGCCCCGGCACAGTTCCAGCATCGTCATCGCGAGCGCGGTGCCGGGCTTTCCGAGGGCGTCCCTGTAGTGGGCGAGGATCTCCATCTCGCGGGAGAGGTTCACACGGCGCCCGCCCGAGGTGATGCGGGCCTCCTGGATGACGGCCGACACGGCCATCCGTTCCTGGATCAGACCGATGATCCTGTCGTCGAGGGAGTCGATGCGCTCCCGGGCGTCGCCGATGAGGTCCGCGGCCTCGTCGGTGCGGGCGCCGGTCTTCTCCGTGGCGGTGGCGGTGGCGGTGGCGGCGGTGCTGGTGCTCATGTCCGTATCTCCTGAACCGGGAAGGGAAGGGGGTACGGCGTCCTGGACGGCGACCGGGTCCGGAAACGACAGAGCGCCCCGGGCCTTGTCGGCCCGGGGCGCCTGTGAAGTCGCTTGTCAGTAGCTCAAGCAGCTCGACCATGGCACCGGTCGGACCGGGTGCCATAGGTAAAGAGGAAGCTCAGCTGCTGGTGCATGAGGCCAGTATGGCCTGCCGCCGGCGGACGGCCAACGCCGGGTTCGGATGGTGAGACAAGGGGAATGTCTCGCCCCCGGTAGAATTGACCGTCCCGACACCCTTCACCGCCGGAAGGCCGCCCTCGTGCCAGCAGTGCCCCCCGCCGCCCCCGACGCCGTCCTCGTTGTCGACTTCGGCGCGCAGTACGCCCAGCTCATCGCCCGCCGTGTCCGTGAGGCCCGGGTCTACAGCGAGATCGTCCCGAGCACCATGCCGGTGGCGGAGATGCTGGCCAAGAACCCCAAGGCGATCATCCTCTCCGGCGGCCCGTCCTCCGTGTACGCCGAGGGCGCCCCGACCATAGACCGCGAGATCTTCGAGGCGGGCGTCCCCGTCTTCGGCATGTGCTACGGCTTCCAGCTGATGGCCACGACGCTCGGCGGCACCGTCGACGACAACGGTGCGCGCGAGTACGGGCGCACCCCTCTGGCCGTCACCAAGACCGGCTCCACGCTCTTCGAGGGCACCCCTGCCGAGCAGTCGGTGTGGATGTCGCACGGTGACGCCTGCTCGGTCGCGCCCGAGGGCTTCAGCGTCACCGCGTCCACGGACGTCGTGCCGGTCGCCGCCTTCGAGAACGACGAGAAGAAGCTGTACGGCGTGCAGTACCACCCCGAGGTGATGCACTCCACGCACGGCCAGCAGGTCCTGGAGCACTTCCTCTACCGGGGCGCGGGCATCGACCCCGACTGGACCACGCACAACGTCGTCGAGGAGCAGATCGCCGCGATCCGCGCGCAGGTCGGCACCAAGCGTGCCATCTGCGGCCTGTCCGGCGGCGTGGACTCCGCGGTCGCGGCGGCGCTCGTGCAGAAGGCCATCGGTGACCAGCTGACCTGCGTGTACGTCGACCACGGCCTGATGCGCAAGGGCGAGACCGAGCAGGTCGAGAAGGACTTCGTCGCCGCCACCGGCGTGCAGCTGAAGGTCGTCGACGCGCAGGAGCGCTTCCTGAACGCCCTCGCCGGGGTCTCCGACCCCGAGGAGAAGCGCAAGATCATCGGCCGTGAGTTCATCCGCGTCTTCGAGCAGGCCCAGGCGGAGATCGTCGCCGAGGCCGGCGCGGAGGGCGAGGACGTCGCGTTCCTCGTGCAGGGCACGCTCTACCCGGACGTGGTCGAGTCCGGCGGCGGCACCGGCACCGCGAACATCAAGTCCCACCACAACGTGGGCGGCCTCCCCGACGACATCGAGTTCGAGCTCGTCGAGCCGCTGCGCCAGCTGTTCAAGGACGAGGTCCGGATGGTCGGCCAGGAGCTCGGCCTCCCGGAGGAGATCGTCCAGCGCCAGCCCTTCCCCGGCCCCGGCCTCGGCATCCGCATCGTCGGCGAGGTCACCAAGGAGCGCCTGGACCTGCTGCGCGACGCCGACGCGATCGCCCGCGAGGAGCTGACGGCGGCCGGTCTGGACCGCGACATCTGGCAGTGCCCGGTCGTGCTGCTCGCGGACGTGCGGTCCGTGGGTGTCCAGGGCGACGGCCGGACGTACGGCCACCCGATCGTGCTGCGCCCGGTCTCGTCCGAGGACGCGATGACGGCGGACTGGACGCGGATGCCGTACGACGTACTGGCGAAGATCTCCACCCGCATCACCAACGAGGTCGCGGACGTGAACCGCGTGGTGCTCGACGTGACGAGCAAGCCGCCGGGCACGATCGAGTGGGAGTGACCCTCCCCGCTCAGTCAGGTCAACGCCGGCGCCGTCGCTCATTCGTCTGAGCGGCGGCGCCGTCGTATCCCGTGGGTACGCCCTCCGGGAGCAGGCCCCGGACCATCCGGACGCCATCCGGGAGACGGCGGTCAAGTCCGTCGTCGCAATCGGCCTCACCGCGATCGACCGCCGGCCCGGGACGGTCTGAGCGCGCACGGTCCGGGCCGGTGCCGGCCGCGGCGCGCGGGCCGTCCCGCGTACGGCACAATTCCCTTATCGCGGAAGGAAGTTCCCTCCGGCGGGTTGGTTCGAAAGGGCGGCATCCTCCGTGGCTGTGCAAGAGGCGATGCAGAACACGCACAGTGGCGGTGGCGGCGGTTGTACGTGCGGCGACTGCCCGCAGGGCGTACGTGAGGGGCACCGGCGCGCGGTGGCGGAATTCCTCGCCAAGCGGGACGGTCTGGCCGCGGGCCGGGGCCTGCCCGCCGCCGTCGCGCACTCCGCCGGCGCCTCGCGCCAGTGGGTGTCGGACGAGCTGACCCAGTCGGCCCGCGCGGTCGCCGAGCGCAGCCGCGAGGCGGGCGAGGCGTGGCTGCGGCGGGTGTGGCGCAGCACGCTGGCCGTGGTGTGGGGCGGGGTGCTCGTGCTCGTCCTCGCGCAGGCCTTCACCGCCATCGGCGCCGGGTGGACCACGGCCCGCACCGCGGGGCTCCTCGCCGCGCTCGTCACCGCCGCCCTGCTGACCGGCGCGGCGCACGTGCACCGGGCGCGCGGCGGGCTCCTCGCGCCCCTCATCGGTGAGGACAACCGGCTGTCGACCTCGCGCGCCGTCGCCGCGAGCTGGGTGCTGCTCGTCGTCTTCTCGGTGCTGGTGATCGCGATCCAGCTGGCCGGCGCCTCCGGCCACGCCGGCCGCGACGCGCTCATCGCCGGTCTCGAACTCGCCCGTGGCGTCGGCATGCTGACCGTCCTCGCGCTGACCTGCGCGATCGCCGTCGTCGTCCGTCATGTGGTGACCGTGCGCGTGCTCACCCAGCGCCTCCAGAAGGTACGGGCCGACCGGCCCCGCGCCGCCGACCTGCTCACCGACGACTCGGGCCGCGGCAGCTTCTCCGACATCCAGTACGTCCTGGTGAGCGCGGTCGCGGTGGTCTTCGCTGCGGTGCGTCTCGCCCGGCGGCCCGAGCAGCTGCCCGACCTGCCGTGGGGTCTGGCCCTGCTGGTGGCGGTCTCGGCGGTGACGTACTTCGCGGGCAAGTACGCGGAGGGCGGCCGCCCGGTGGTCCTGTCGGTCGTACGGGCGAGGGAGGCGGGCGACCTGGACGCGCCCATCCGTACCGGCGACGACATCGAGATCCGCGGCGCGGGCTTCGTGCCGCCGGGCGCGGGGGCCCCCGACCGGCTGGCCCGGATGGTCGTACGGATCGGAACGGTGCACGTCCACGTGCCGCTGATCCCGGTCACCGGCGGCTTCGCCAATCCGACCGACACGGTGCTGACCGTGCCCGTGCCGGTGGAGGTCGAGCCGGGCCGGGTCGAGGTGCAGGTGGTGACGGCGGCGGGCACGGAGACCGAGCCGGTGACGATCGACGTCACGGACTGAGCGGGAGCCGGCGGGGCACCGTGAGCGTGCCGGTGAGCGGCCGGCGGGCGGCCGTCTGAGCCCGATCCCCGCCGCACACGTATCCCTCTTCGCACAGGGCGGGAAGAATCGTGCCCGCGCCGCACGGGCGTTTCGGAGAGGCGGGACCAGACCATGACTCACGGCCATCGGACCGGCGGCGGCACGACCGGCACGGGGTGGGGCGACGGGCCGCGCGGGCGCGGGGGCCTGCGGGCGACGGCGAGCCGCTACGCGCTGCTGCCCCTGCGGATCTTCCTCGGCGTCACCTTCGTCTACGCCGGGCTCGACAAGCTGACGGACAGCCGGTTCATGTCGGCGGCCGGCACCGGGTCGATCGGCGACATGATGCGCGCCGTGCGCGACAGCTCGGCCGTCCCCGCCCTCGTCGACCTCGCCCTCAAGAACCCCGAGGGCTTCGGCCACACCATCGCCATCGGTGAACTCGCCGTCGGCGTCGCCACCTTGATCGGGCTGCTCGCACGGCTGGCCGCGCTGGGCGGGGCGCTGATCTCGCTGAGCCTGTGGCTGACCGTGAGCTGGCAGAGCGATCCGTACTACTACGGGAACGACCTGGTCTACCTCATGGCCTGGCTGCCGCTGGTGCTCGCGGGCGCCGCGTTCCTCTCCGTCGACGCCGCCCTGGCGGCGCGCCGGCGCACGCTGTAGGCCACCCAGCTCGCCGTGCCCGCGACCAGCAGTCCGAGGCAGAGCGCCGGGAGCCCCACGTAGGAGGGGACGTGCCACAGGCCGCCCGCGTCACCGGCGTACGCGACGGCCGTGCCCAGCAGGACGAGGCCGGTGATCAGCCTGCCGGGCCTGAACTCGTGCCGGAAACGGGACGGGCGGCGCCGGGGGCCGGCCTCTGTCCGCGTCCGCGTCCGCGTCTGAGTCTGCTTCTCACTTCGCCGCACGGGTCACCTCCACCTGTCCGACGCCGACTTCCAGCCGCAGTTCGAGCGTCCCGGCACCATCGCTGCCCCGCGGCGGCTCCAGCGTCTGCTGCCGGTCGTGGTCCGTCCGGACGCGGAGGCCCTGCCGGGTCTGCCCCGGCAGCCGGATGTCGCCGGCGCCCAGCTCCGTGCGGAGTTCCACCGTCGCGTCCTTCGGTACGACGACCCTGAGCAGCCCGGCGCCGACCTCCACCCGGGTGGCCACCGAGGAGTCCGCGGGGATGCGCACACCGCTGAGGTCGAGCGTGCCCACGCCCGATCCGAGCTGGTATCCCGGCCGCACGGCCGAGGCCGACGCGGGGGTCCAGTCCGTACGCATCCAGTCCGTGGAGATCTCCTTCGGCAGCGCGGCGGCCCCGGCCAGCAACAGCGCCGTGATCACGGCGAGGAAGACCGAGCCGGTGCTCGTACGCCCGCGGAAGGCGCTGACCGCGATGCCGAGCCCGAAGACACCGAGCGCGCAGGACAGACCGGTCTGGAGGCTCGTGCCGAGCGGCTGGGTGTCCCACGTCAGACCGGTGCCGAGCCCGGCCGCCAGCACGGCCAGCAGGAACACCCGGCCGCCGATGCCGCGCGGACCGCGCGTCGCCGGATCGCGCCGCTGCCGCGGGGGGCCGCCGGGGGCGCCGGCCGGGTCCAGGTCCGGCGCCGCGTCCGCGACCGCGTCCTCGGGCCCCCACAGATAGCCGCCGGCGACCGGGCCCGTGGTGCCGTCCTTGACGATGGGGTCCCGCCACCAGGAGGGCGCTCCGGGCACGGGCGGCGCCTGCGTCTCGGGCGGCGCGACCGCGGCCGCCTGCGCGGCCACCGGATCGAGCGGGCCGGTCCTGGGATCGGCGAGGCGGCGGCGCTGGGACCAGTAGCCGGCGCCGGCGAGGGCGATCGAGAGCATGACGGCGAAGCCGAGGACGGAGTTGTTGTTCAGCATCGAGAGGAAGAGGCCGCAGCCGGCGAGGGCGAAGAGCACGGCGATGAGGGTGGCGCCGTCGACCCGGCCCGTGAGCAGCCGGCGGGCCTCGTTCTCGTCCTCGCCGTCGAGGGGGACGACGAGCCACGCGAAGCCGTAGAAGATCAGGCCGATGCCGCCGGTGACGGTCAGGACGCCGAGACCGATCCGGAAGATCACCGGGTCGAGGTCGAAGTGCCGGCCGAGCCCGCCGCACACGCCGCCCACCAGCTTGTGCCGCCTGCTGCGGCGCAGCGGGGGCTGCGGCGTCTGCGGCAGCGGCTCCTCGGCGGCTCCCCGGGGAGCGGCGGCGTCGTACGGCTGTGTCATACGTCCATGGTGCGGGGCGCTCCGGTGCCGCGGCACCCGCGCCGACCCTGGACGATCCCTGATTTCCGCCCCTGACGCCCTTCCGGCGCCCTTCCGGCGCCCTTCCGGCGCCCCGGGAGCGGCCCGCCCCGCCGGCGACGGGTCAGGGGTATGTGGGGGACCGACCCTGATGCCCGCGCCCGCCCGTACGTGTGACCATCGGGGCATGCCAGTCGCCACGCCCCGCCGAGCCGCGGGCGCCCACGCCCCCGAACCGGAGGAGCCGCAGCCGCGCAAGCTCTACCGCAGCGCCGAGGGGCGGATGCTCGGAGGGGTCGCGCGCGGGCTCGCCGGGCATCTCGGGGTGCCGGTCGTGTGGGTACGGATCGTCTTCCTCGTCCTCTTCCTGGCGGACGGCATGGGCGCGCTGCTGTACGCCGTCTTCTGGTTCGTGGTGCCGCTCGGCGTGGGCGGCGTGGGCGGGGCGAACGCGCCGCGCTCGGCCTTCGAGACCGCACCCGACGGGCGCCGCAGGCTCCGCAAACCCGACAAGGGACAGGTCTTCGCGCTCTTCGCGCTGCTCGTCAGCGCCGGCACCTTCGTCAGCAGCGTCGAAGTGGGCGGCCGGGCCGGGCGGTACGTCTGGCCGACGCTGCTGATCAGCCTGGGCGTCGTCCTCGTGTGGCGCCAGGCCGACAACGCGCGCCGCGCCCACTGGACGGGGACCGGCCGCCGCCGCCGGATGCTGCAACTCGCGCGCGGCATGGCGGGAGTCGCGCTGGTCGGCATGGGCCTGACCGCGTTCCTGGTGGTACGGGGATCCGCCGCGCAGCTCGGCAGCGTACTGACGGCGGCCCTCGCGGTCGTCGCCGGCATCGCGCTCCTCGCGGGCCCCTGGCTGGTGCGGATGACCCAGGACCTGTCCGAGGAGCGCCTGATGCGCATCCGCGCCCAGGAACGCGCCGAGGTCGCGGCCCACGTCCACGACTCGGTCCTCCACACCCTGACCCTGATCCAGCGCAACGCGGAGGACGCGGGAGAGGTACGGCGCCTCGCCCGCGCCCAGGAGCGGGAACTGCGCAACTGGCTCTACAAGCCGGAGGGCAACGGCAAGGACGAGTCGCAGGAGCCCGACACCCTCGCCGAGGCGGTCAAGCGCACGGCGGCGGAGGTCGAGGACAAGCACGGCGTGCCGCTGGAGGTCGTGGTCGTCGGCGACTGCCCGCTCGACGACGGGCTGGTCGCGCAGATGCAGGCCGCGCGCGAGGCGATGGTGAACGCCGCCAAGTACGGTGGCGAGGGCGGGGCGGTGCAGGTCTACGCCGAGGTCGAGGGCCGGACGGTCTTCGTGTCCGTACGGGACCGGGGGCCCGGGTTCGATCTCGACGCGGTACCGGACGACCGTATGGGCGTGCGGGAGTCGATCATCGGACGGATGCAGCGCAACGGCGGCACGGCGAGGCTGCGTTCCGCGCCCGACGGGGGCACGGAAGTCGAGCTTGAGATGGAGAGGGCGGCGGACGCATGACGGAGGACAGGCGCGTACGGGTGGTGCTGGTGGACGACCACCGCATGTTCCGTACGGGAGTGCAGGCGGAGATCGGACAGACGGAGACGACCGGCGTCGAGGTGGTCGGCGAGGCCGCCGACGTCGACCAGGCGGTCACGGTCATCACGGCGACCCGCCCCGAGGTGGTCCTGCTCGACGTCCACCTGCCGGGCGGCGGCGGCGTCGAGGTCCTGCGCCGCTGCGCGCCGCTGATGCAGGCGGCGGAGAACCCGGTGCGGTTCCTGGCCCTGTCGGTGTCGGACGCGGCGGAGGACGTGATCGGCGTGATCCGGGGCGGCGCGCGGGGGTACGTGACGAAGACGATCACCGGCACCGACCTCGTCGACTCGGTCTTCCGCGTGCAGGACGGCGACGCGGTCTTCTCGCCCCGGCTGGCGGGCTTCGTGCTCGACGCGTTCGCGTCGACGGACGCGCCGCCGGTCGACGAGGACCTGGACCGCCTCACGCAGCGCGAGCGCGAGGTGCTGCGGCTGATCGCCCGGGGGTACGCGTACAAGGAGATCGCGAAGCAGCTCTTCATCTCGGTCAAGACGGTCGAGAGCCATGTGTCCGCGGTCCTGCGCAAGCTCCAGCTCTCCAACCGGCACGAGCTGACGCGCTGGGCGACGGCGCGCCGGCTGGTGTGACGCCGGCCGGTGTGCCGTCCGCCGGTGCGGGACCGGTGGCCGGTGGCCGGTGTGAGATGCGTCCTTGGTCAATCACTTGTCAATTCCCTTGCGCCACAGGGATATTGATCCTCCTCTGGTGACGCCGCACCGATGCGGCGCCGGACGCGGGAGGAAGCGGACTGATGCCGCGGGACTGGGCGGGGGAGTCGGAGCGCGACCGGTCGGTGCAGACGTACGTCGAGTCGCTGATCCTCCCCGGGGACGGCGGCCGGGGCCGTACGGCGGCCGGGAACCAGCCCGTCACCCTGACGCTCGGCCCACGGGGCAGCGGCAAGACCACCCTGCTGCGGGCCCTCGCCGCGTGGGCGGAGACGACGCCGGTGGTCCTGCTGGACCTCGCGGAACTCTCCCGGCAGGAGAAGCGGCCCGTCGACGTGCTGAGCGCCGTGGCGTTCGGCCTGGAGCCCCGCAAGAAGCACGTGCCGCGCATCTCCTTCCGCGCCTTCCGGCCGGTGTGCGCCGCGCTCGCCGTCGAGGTGACCCCCGAGAACCGGGCGGGCGCCCGGCGCCGGATGGCACAGGCGCTGGCGGGGCCCCCGTCCCAGTGGCTGGCGGACGTCAACCAGGTGGCGCAGGTGGCCGCCTCGATGGTGGGCCTGCCGTCCGCGGTGACCGCCGCGCTCCAGTTGCTGCCGCTGGGCGAGCGGGGCTGGACGCGCGGCCGCCTCCACCGGCGGCTCTCGGGCATCCGGCGGGCCACCGCCATCACGTCGGCCCTGGACTTCCTGATCGAGCTGAACCTCGCCTACAACAGCGGGGCCGGCGAGGACCGGCGGCGCACCGAACGCGTCGTCTGCGAGGTCTTCCTCCGCGATCTGCGGCAGTGCTACGCCAGGAAGCACTGGGCCGTACGGTGCCTGCTGCTGCTGGACAACGTGGACAACCCGCTCGGCGGCGAGGTGCTGCGGCTGCTGCTGGAGGAGCGGCAGCCGGACGCCCCCGACCCGCTGGTGGTCCTCGCCATGGCCGGCAGCTACCCGGAGCGGCTCCAGGACGACGCGTTCGGCTGGCACGGCTGGCAGCACGCGGGCGGCGGCAGCCCCGCCGAGTGGGCCGCCGGCACGGCCTTCGACCCGCGGCGCGTCGCCGACGGGCTGCGGGTGGGCCGGCTGCGCGACCTGACCAGGAACGAAGTGGAACGCCAGGCCGAGGAGATACTGCGGACGGCGGCGGCGCCCGCGCCCCGGGGCGACGCGGGACTGCGCTGGCTCGGCTGGGCGGTGTACGAACTCACCCGAGGCCAGCCCGAGGGCACCGCCCGCGTCCTGGCCGCGCTCCTCGAATCCGACCGCACGGTGGCGTGGGAGGAGCGGCTGCGGCGGATCTTCGAACCGTCGGGCGGCGTCGTGCACGAGCTGCTGAACAGACTCCTGCCGATCGACCCGCCGGAGGGCCTGCGGCAGGCACTGATCAGAGCGGCCGCGGCCCCCGACCTCGCGCAGGCGCTCGCCACCCGCGCGTTACGGGACGAAGCCGCCGACCATCTGCGCACGGAGTTCCGGTCCTTCTGCCGGGACCGGCTGCGCACCATGCACATCGGCACCGGCGACGAGCACGCCGACGGCCGCCCCGAGACCCCGCACCCGCTGCTGCGCCGCCTGCTGCTCGGCGCGCTCGACGACCCGGACGCGGTGCACACCGCGCTGCGGGCGGAGGCCCTGGGCCGGGGCGAGCCGCGCCAGGCGGCGTACCACGCGCTGGCCTGCGGCGACCTGCCCGCGGCGGCGGCGTACCTGGACGGGATCTTCGAGCAGGTGCGGCCCGAGGAGTGGTGCGCGGAGCTGTGCCGGCTGCGCAGGGCCCCGCTGCCCGCCCACGTCGGCGGCGGCGCCGGCGTCACACCGTGGCGCAGGTACGAATCCCTCGTGCACCACCTCGGTGACGCGGCCGTCGGCCCCCGGCTGCGCACCGTCACCCGGCTGCTCGCCGCCAGCTGGCTCGGCCCGGAACCGGTGCCCGACCCGGCCACCGACCGGGTCGGTGACCCGTACCGCGAACCGCTCGGCGATCCGTACGCCTCGCTCTACGCGGAGATCAACGCGCGCTTCCACACCCTGGCCACCGCCCACACGGAGCACGTCGCCTGGACGGCCGTGCTGCTGGACAAGGCGGGACAGTACGACAAGGAGCCCTGGCGATGACCCCGACGCGGCCGACCGTCACGCCTCCCAGGCCCCCGCTCAACCGGGTGCTGTGGTCCGTCGTGGCGCTGGTCGTGGTGGCGGCCCTGGCCTATGCGGGCGTGTGGCTGGCGGAGGAGGCCGGGCAGTGCGCCGACGACGTCGACAAGGTCGACGGGGGCGAGTGCGTCGGCGTGACGGGCATGACCGACGACCCGTACGCCTTCCCCGGCCTGCGGGACATCAGCGAGAAGATCCGCGCGGAGAACCGCAGGGTCGAGAAGTCCGGCGAGAAGTCGGTGGCGGTCGCCTACCTGGAGCCGATGTCCGGCGGCGCCGACGACCGCGGCCCGGAGGGCACGCGCCAGGCGGTCACGGGCGCGCACATCGCCCAGCTGCGGCTCAACGCCGAGCGCGGCACCCTTCCCCGGGTCCGCCTGCTGCTGGCCAACACCGGCCGCCACGACGCGCACGCGGACCAGGTCGTCGGACAGCTCCTCAAGCTGAAGGACGGGCAACGGCTGGTCGCGGTCGCGGGCATCGGCCAGAGCAACGCGCACACGGCCGAGGCGGTGAAGAGGCTGCGGGAGGCGGGAGTGCCGACGGTCGGCGCGACGGTCGCCGCCGACGAGCTGAGCTCCCGCGAGAAGCCGGGGTTCTTCCGGGTGTCCTTCCCCGCCAGGGACCAGGCGTCCGCGGCGGTCCGCTACTTCAAGCGCCAGCAGGACAAGCACGCCGGATCGGGCTCGGGATCGGGCCCGGACTCCGGTTACCGGGTGCAGGTGGTCAGGAACACCACGGAGGGCGACATCTACAACGCCTCCCTCTACAACGGCTTCAAGGCGGCAGCCGAACGCCAGGGCCTGAAGGTGGACCCGGAAGTCGTCCCGTTCAGCACCGGCCCGGCCGCGCAGGGCGAGGGCAACGCCCTGCGCGTGGTCGCGGAGAAGATCTGCGGTACGGGCCCGCCCCCGGACGCGGTGTACTTCGCAGGCCGGGGCCGGGAGCTGCGCAGCTTCATCGAGGCCGCCGGGGAGAACCGGCGCAGCTGCCCCGTGACCGTGCTCTCCGGTTCCAGCGCCGTGGGCGTGTACTTCGACACCAGCAGCCAGGAGCGCGAGGAGGAACTGGCGGAGCTGGGCAGGCGCTGGAAAGCCGGCGGCCTGAAGGTCTACTACACGGCGTACACCCACCCCGAAGCGGCGGCGGAGCTGTACGGCGGCCGGGAACGCGGGCCGTACGCCGACTTCGAGCGCCGCTACCTGGAGGTGCGCGGCGGCCGGGTGGACGCGCTGGCCAACGGCCAGGCGATGGTCGGGCACGACGCGGTGTACACGGTGGGCATCGCCGCCCGCCGGGCCGTCGACAGCTACGGCCCGGAACACGTCACCGCCGGGACGGTCCACGAACTGCTGGGCCAGACCAACGGCTCGTTCCGGGTACGCGGCGCCAGCGGCGAGATCGCGTTCGACCCCGACACCGGCGAGCTGACCGACCGGCCGATGGCCCTGGTGGAGCTGGGCCCGCCGGGGGAGCGGGGCAGCAAGGACAGGGGCCGGTACCGCTTCGTCGAGCCGCTGAGGCCGTGAGGCGGTCTCAGATACCGCTCAGCGCGTCACGGGCGTCCATCAGGGCGAAGCCGAGCAGGTTCAGCCCGCGCCAGGTGGTGGGGGACGCGGCGCGTTCGTCGTCGGCCGCCAGCCCGATGCCCCAGATCCGGTCCACCGGGCTGGCTTCGACCAGGACGTGGTCGCGCGTGCCCAGGAGGTACGCGCGCAGGTCGTCGTGCTGTCCGAACTTGGCGATGCTGCCGCGTACGACGATCCCGTACCGGTGCTCGCGCCAGAGCGCCTCGTCGAAGCCGGCGATCCGACGGCCCAGGGACTTCGCCTCGGCGGGATGCCCGGCGCCGAGGATCTCGGCGGCGGTTCCGGGATCACCGAACAGCCACGCCTTGTGCGCCATCATGTAGTGCTCGGCGGAGCGGTAGGTGTGACCGTCCTCGGTGAACTCGACGGGCCACCACTGGCTGAGGCAGCCGGGCCCGGCGGCTCCGGGAGTGGGCTGATGACCCCAGAAGCAGAGGTAGCGCAGACGGGCACCGGCGGTCTGTTCTGCGACCATGGCCTCCCCGACGGACTTGGGGAGAGGGACGCGGGGATCGTTCGGCATGGGCGCACCGTTACACACCGTCGTCGGCCGCCTCAAGGCAATTGACCTCGGCATCGACCTCGAACCACACCGTCTTGCCGATCCCGCACTCCCGTGGCGCGGCCCCCCACCGCCCGGCGAGCGCGTCGACCAGCGCGAGCCCGCGCCCCGTCTCGTCGTCCGGCGACGCGTCGCGCGGATGCGGGAGCACGACGCAGGCGTCCGACACCTCGACACGGAGGACGTCGCCCCGTACCGCGAACCGCACCCGGATCTCCCGACCGGGCGCGCACCCCGCGTGGCGCAGGGAGTTCGTCACGAGCTCGCTGAGGAGAAGTACGGCGGTTTCGGCGACGTCATCGGCCACCTTCCACTCCCGCGCCTGCTCGGCGAGGAGGGCGCGGGCCCGGCGGACGCTGCGGGGGTGGCGGCGGAAATGCCACTCGATGTGGTCGTTCATGGCTCATACGGTGCAGAGGTGGGAATAGCCTGCTGAAGTAACGGCTCGCGTACAGAGGGTGGTTGTACCCATGACGAACCCCGAACCCCCGATGGCGTGGCGGTACTGCGGCAACCAGATCAAACGGTGGCGCGAGCGGGCGGGTGTGACGCGGGAGGCGCTGGCCGAGGAGGCCAGTTGCAGCTACGAGTACGTGAAGTCGATGGAGGCGGGGCGGCGCAAACCGACGCTGCACCTGCTCCAGGTGGCGGACGGGCTGTGCGGGGCGGGTGGGCTGCTGATCGCGGCGCGGGAGTTTCTGGTGCCGGAGAAGTTCCCCGCGCGGTCGCAGGAGTATTTCCAGTACGAGGACGAGGCGCGCAGCTTGTGGTCGTACGAGCCACTGCTCATTCCGGGCTTGCTGCAAACCGAGGCCACCGCGCGAGCGCTCCTCATGGCGCACCGCCCGCCACTGGACGATGAAACGATGGAGGCCCGGATCCAGGGTCGCCTGGGCCGACAGCGCTTGTTGACCCGCAAACCGCCGGTCGAGTGCAGTTTTGTTCTGTATGAAGCTGTCTTGCGTTGCCCGTTGGGCGGAACGGCCGCATACAAGGAGCAACTGTCGTACCTGCTGGAGGTCGGGTCACTCCGTCACGTTTCCGTTCAGGTGTTGCCATTCAGTGCGGGTGCCAATCCGGGTCTCAATGGGCCGATCGTGCTGCTTGAGACGGGGGAACATGCGCGCTTGGCGCTCCTCGAAGGGCAGTCGCTCAGCCGTCTCACGGCCGACCTGAATGAGGTGGGTACCGCGATGCAGCGTCATGGCATGATCCGAATGGAGGCCCTCGGAACCGAGGAGTCGGCACGATTCATCCAGCGGATGGCGGACGAGCTATGAGCGACGAGCTGAACTGGTTCAAGTCGAGTTACAGCGACACCGAGGGCAGCAACTGCGTTGAAGTCGCTCTCGCCTGGCACAAGTCGACGTACAGCGGTACCGAAGGCGGCAACTGCGTAGAGGTCGCCACCTGCCCCGACACCGTCCACGTCCGTGACTCGAAGCTCAAGGACGGCCCCGAGCTCACCCTCCCCGCCCCCTCCTGGGCCCGGTTCGTCGCGTACGCAACGCGCGGCTGAGCTTCGAGATCCGAGCGGCGAGACCCGAGCGTCCTTTTCAAGGAATGGGTGGTGGGCTGTGCCCACCCACCCTCCCAACTCCCGCGCGGCACCCGCGGGGTGACTTTTCGTGACCGGCTTGCCACGCGGCGTGTCGGCCCTCTAGCGTTCGCAACAACAAACGACCCCGACCGGTGTTAGCAGCACCGGGCCGGGGTCTGACCTTCAAGATCGAAGTGAGCGATCTCTTGGCTGCCGACGACTTTAGTCCTGCCCTGCGCCCGTCCGCACACCCCCAGGCAAGTCCGGGGTACGGAAAACGGTGCGCTCCCGGCCAATCCCCGCGCCGCAAGGGCGACTTCACGGATCTGCCGGCCCGGGAGGCGTATCTCGCGTCGTACATCGACCGGTTGCCGGAAGGTGCCGCGATCGACGTGAAGACCCTCGCCAAGGAGCAGCCCCTCTACGGCCAGCAGGCCGTCCGTTCCGCGCTGCGCGAGCTGTCCCGCGTCGGCCACCTGCGGCGCTTCAAGGAGAACGTGGGCGAGGGGTGCACGCGCTGGGTGTGGCACACGTACTTCTCGCGCACCGCCCGCGACGACGCCTGGTGGGAGCGGTTCGAGGCCGGTGACGTACCGGACGCGGAGGCGGGCGCGGAGCCGGTGCGCGAGAGCCGGGCTTCCGGCCGCTCGGCGGCGTACGACGTCCTCGCCTCGCTCGGCCGGACCGACCCCCGCATGGTGCTCTCCGCCGCCGAATGCGCGGCGCTGGAGGCCGACGCGGCGCAGTGGCTCGCGCGGGGGGTGAGCGCGGACCGCCTCGTGCGCGCGCTCACGGCGGGGCTCCCGGAGGCGGTGCACTCGCCGGGCGGCATCGTCCGCAGCCGGCTGCGCGAGAAGCTGCCGCCCGAGCCCGCCCCCGAGCCCGCGACGAGGGCGGCGCGGCGCCGGGTGATGGCGTGCACGGAGTGCGGGTCGCCCGGCGGGTCCGTATCGCTGCCGGGCGGGCTCTGCCAGGTCTGCCGGGGCCTCCCGGCGGAGGTGGTTCACCGGCGGGTGGAGGAGCTGCGCGAGATCAACGGCTCCCGGCACCGGAAAGGCGCCGGGACCACTAGCATCGAGGTATGCCCGCTGTGAACATCGAATTCACCGAAGAGGAACTCGCCGGGATCCGCGAGGCGGCCGCTGCCGAGGGCAAGAGCGTGAAGGCGTACGTGCACGATGTCTCCGTGCTGGAGCAGAAGCGCCGGTTCTTCGTCGAGGGCGTCGCGAAGTTCTTCAACGAGCACAAGGCGGAGTTCGACGCGGCGTTCCCGGACGAGGTCCCGCCGTGGGACCGCGAGCAGGGCGACGAGGCCGCCTGAGTGACCCTGTACGTCGACATCCCGTGGCTTCTGGCCGCCCAGGAGCGGGCGATTCCCGAGGACTGCTCGGTCGCGGACTACTCGGTCCTGGTGGCCGCCGTAGCCCGGCACAAGACCCGCATCCCGACGATGGAGACCTACCCCGACGCCGCGTGGCGGGCCGCGGCCCTGCTGCACACCATCGTGCGCCTCGGGCCGCTGCCCTTCCGCAACTCGCTGTACGGCGTCTCGGTGGCGACGTACTACCTGGCCTCGGCCGGCGAGGGGATCGACCCGCCGTACGGCGCGCTCACCGAGCTGGTCCGCGAGATCCGCACCGAGAACCTCGACGTCTTCGCCGTGGCCGAGCGCCTGCGCGCCTGGCGCATCTGAGACGACCGGCTCAGGCCGCGCCCGTGGCCGCCGCGCGCTGCCGCGGCACCCCATGACCGCTCACGCGGCCGGCCTGTCCGAGTGCCCCCGTTCGCCCGGCAGCTGCCCGTTCCCGGCTGGGCACGCCGGACCCGGGCCCGCCAGGGTCGCCCGGCCCTTTGACCACCGGCCCGTTAATGTGTCCGCCTGTGCGGATCGCCCGTACCAACTCGCAGGAGGACAAGTGAAGATAGCCGCCACCGCCATATCCCTGACCGTCGACGACGTGGCCGCCTCCGCGGGCTTCCTCGTCACCCACTTCGGGTTCCAGGAGGCCATGGCGGCCGACGGGTTCGCGTCACTGGCGCGTGAGGACGCGCCGAACGTGATCTTCCTGGAGCGGGGCACCGAGGTACTGCCCGAGGGCTTCCGGGACCAGCGCGCCGCCGGGGTGATCGTCGCGTTCACCGTCGACGACCTCCCGGCGGAGTACGAGCGGCTGAAGGGGGCGGGTGTCGGGATCAGCATGGAGCTGCGCGAGGAGCCGTGGGGCGAGCGGCTCTTCCAGGTCACCGACCCCAACGGCGTGATCATCCAGCTCGTCGACTGGGTGGCCGCCCCGGACGCCGGCCCGGAGGCATAGGCAGGCGCAGGCGCCGGGTCACCGGACCCGGCGCCTGCGCCCCTGCTTCACCCTCAGTACTGCCTCCGGCCGCCCCGCAGCCGTCCCAGCAGCTGCTTGGCCTGGGTGCGCTTCCTGGGGTCGGACGCCGCGCGGCGTCCCTGTGCGATCGTCCGGCGCCCCTGCGGGCTGCTCGCGTACTGCTTGATCCGGTTGATGATGCCCGGCATGGTCGGCCCTCCGTTCACGGTGGTGGCATATGGAGTGGCGTGCGTTTTGCCCTACGTACGGCACTTACCCCGTGCTGCCGGGCCTACGCGGGCCGTGTCGCCCCCGCGAACGGCATCTGGTCGATCGGGGCCACGCGGACCGGGGCGCCGGGGCGGGGCGCGTGGATCATCTGGCCGTCGCCGATGTAGAGGCCCACGTGGCTGAGGCCGGAGTAGAAGAAGACCAGGTCCCCGGGGGCCAGCTGCGAGCGCGGGACACGCTGTCCGGCGTGGATCTGCGTGTACGTCGTGCGGGGGAGCGAGACGCCCGCCGACTTCCAGGCCGCCTGGGTCAGGCCCGAGCAGTCGAAGGCGGAGGGCCCCGTGGCGCCCCAGACGTACGGCTTGCCGATCGCCCCGTACGCGAAGGAGACCGCCTGGCCGGCGCGGGGATCGGGCGCCCGGACCGGGCCGCCGCGCGGGGCGTCCGGGGCGGTCCGGGCGGTCCGGTCGGCACGCGCGGGGGCGGCGGCCGGTGCGCCGTGGCCGTCCTGCCGCGCGTACTGGGCCCGCTGCTCCGCCGTGAGCCGGGAGAGCAGCTTCTCGGCCGCGCCGATCCGGCCCTGGATCCTCGCCTTGTGGGCGCGCAGCTCCTTCTGCTGCGACGCGAGCCGCTCCAGGTGTCTGTCCGCCTCCGCCCGCAGCTGATCGATCCTGCCGAGCTGCCTGCGCACCCCGGTGACGGCCGCCGCCTGCCGGTCGCCGGCGCGCTCGGCGACCGCGGCGCGCTCCAGGTACCGGTCCGGGTCGGACGTGAGCGCGACCTGCACGGACGGGTCGATCGCGCCCGCGCGGTACTGCGCGGTGGCGAGCGAACCCAGGGCGTTGCGTGAGGCGTTGAGGCGTTCGGTCCTGCGGGCCGCCTCGTCGCGCAGCCGGTCCAGCGCCTCACGGCCGCTGTCCGCCTTCTCCTTCACGCCGTTGTACTTCTCGGTGGCGACCTCCGCGTCGTGGTAGAGCCGGTCGACCTTCGCCTTCACCTGAGCGGGGGTGAGGGCGGGTTCCGCGTGCCCGACGCCGTCGAACGCGGTGGCGCTCGCGGCCGAGGCGAGCGCGAGGGTTGCGGCGGTGCGGGCGGTGCTGCCGGTGAACATGCGTTGCTTGGGCTTTCGGTGCGAGGCCACGAGGGCGTCTACGTCCTTCCGTCCTGTACGGCGCTGTACGTCGGCCGCTCGCATCCGGCGGCGGGCCGCACGGGGCGGCGGCCCGCCGCCGGACCTTCGGCGGTGGCGGCCGACCGCCGCTCCGGGCAGGGGCGGCGGTGGGGAATCGGCCACCTGGGGAGGGACGCTAAACCGGATGGTCACGGGGGAGAGACACAATGACCGACAGTGGTCGAAACAGGCATTTCCATGTACGGGGATGAGAAGGGGAGCCACATCGGAATAGAACATTCCGTTCTTCCGTGACCGATACGGCGATGGCAGGCATACCTGGCGGCGAGGGCTGCTAGGGCCGGGGCTAGGCTCCGGCCCATGGACGTACTCATCAATGTCTTCGTCGGCCTGCACATCATCGGCATCGCCTCGCTGCTCGGCGGCTTCCTGACCCAGATGAAGGCGATAGGCGCGGGCACGGCCCGCTTCACGCCCGCGATGCTGCACGGCGCGCTGACCATGCTGATCACGGGCGTGGCGCTGGTGGGCCTCAACCAGGCGGACGGCCAGAGCGTGAACAACCTCAAGATCGGCATCAAGCTGGCGGTCCTCGTGGTGATCCTCGGCCTCGTCTACGTCAAGCGGGACGAGGAGAGGGCGGAGAAGGCGCTCTTCGGGGCGGTCGGCGGGCTGACCGTCGCCAACATCTTCATCGCGGTGCTCTGGACCTGAGCCCGGACACTCCGGCCGGCCCGGAGGCTCCGGCCGCCCGCGCGGACCGTTCGACCGCGTCGGCCGCCGTGCGCAGGCCGTCACGGCCGCGGATCTCCGAGCCCGTGGCGGCCAGGCGCTCGCGCAGGGCGGTGTCGGCGAGGAGGCGGCCGATCGCGGCGGTCAGCTCCCCGTCCGTGCAGCGGTACGGGTCCAGGCGGACGCCGAAGCCGAGCTCGTCCATGCGCTGAGCGTTGTCGTACTGGTCCCAGAACAGCGGCAGCACGACCATCGGCTTCCCGAAGTGCAGCGACTCGGTCGTCGTGTTGTTGCCGCCGTGGGTGATCACCAGGTCGACGTGGGGCAGGACCGACGCCTGGGGGAGGAACTCGGCGCCCGTCATGTTCGCGGCGAGCTCGATCTCCTCGTGCAGCGGGCCCATGGAGACGACGTAACGGTGGGGCGTCTTCGCCAGTACGCCGATGACGCGGCGCATCAGCTCCACGTCGGCCGAGCCCAGCGAGCCGAGCGAGAAGTAGACGAGCGCGCCTTCGCCCGGCGGGACGTCGAAGTCCGCGCCGTCGGTCTCGCGTACGCACGAGTCGAGGCGGCGCCAGGTGGGGCCGAGCTCGCGCGGGTAGTCGGCGGCCTCCGGATAGACGTACAGGTTCGCGGTCGCGGACTCGTGGATGAACTCGAGATCGGCCAGGGGCGGCGCGCCCTGCTCCACCACCCACGCGTTGAACGACGTCCACAGCTCGCGGTGGGTGCGGTCGTACTCGGCGCGGAAGGCCGCCCAGCCGGTGCGGTCGGCCGCCGGGTAGCCGGAGAAGGCGGGCGGGACGGCCGGGCTCTTGATCTCGAGCGGGTTGCAGGAGTTGATCCGCACGAAGGGGACCCCGGCGGTGAGCAGGGCGGGGAAGGCCACCACGTTGTCCTCGACGATGACGTCGGGGCGGGTCCGGGCGATGATCTCCCTCAGCTGCGGCTCGCAGTGCCGGGCGCCGGCGGTCAGCTCCTCCCACACCGGTCTGATCCACGTCTCCAGCTGCTGGATCGTCGGCTTGCGGAACTCCGGGGCGGTGTCGCGGACGAAGTCCTTCCAGAACTGGCCCGGATCCTGCTCCGGCGCCCCGTCCGCCGGCGGCGGCGCGAGGTCGACGAGGTCCTCCTCGAAGCCGAGCGCGGCCAGCCTCCCCTTCCACGACGCCTCGGCGGCGAACACGACGCGGTGACCGCGGCGGCGCAGCACGTCCGCGATGCCGACGCAGTTGTTCGTCGGGCCGTACGCGCTCTCCGGCACGAACAGGACGGTCAGCCGCTGCCTGCGCTCGGTCATTTTCCTTCTCCTCCGGTCGGTCCGATCAGTACGGAGTCGTCCGGGTCCGCGCCCGCACTTCTCGCCGATTGCGCCGATCGCGTCGCAACTCCCCCTGCCGGCACGCTGGTTGCGGCGTGATTGTGGCATCGCACGACAACCGGTACAAGCGCCTCCGGAAGGCCGGGCGGGCGGCCCCCGCCGGCGGCGTGAGGAAGGTCACGGACGCCGGATCACGGGTTCCCACCGGCCCGGACGGAGCGGGGCGGGGCGAATCCGGGGCGGGCTGTCGGCGGACCCGCCTAAGCTTGGACAACGATGAGCAGCCTCTTTGACGACAGCTTCCTGGCCGGCCTCCAGCACGCGCAGGACGCGGACCCGCCGCCCCCCGAGGACACCGACACCGCCCCGGAGGAGGTCCCGCACGACCTCTTCGAGGGCGCCTTCGACGCGCCCCCGGCGGCCAGGGACGCGTACTACAGGGACGGCGCGCCGCGCCCCGTCGTGGACGCCGCCGCGCTGCTCGACGGGCTGAACGAAGAGCAGCGCGCCGCCGTCGTGCACGCCGGGTCGCCGCTGCTCATCGTGGCGGGCGCCGGCTCCGGGAAGACCCGGGTGCTCACCCACCGGATCGCGTACCTGCTGGCCAGCCGGGGGGTGCACCCCGGCCAGATCCTCGCGATCACCTTCACCAACAAGGCCGCGGGCGAGATGAAGGAGCGCGTCGAGGAGCTCGTCGGCCCGCGCGCGGGCCACATGTGGGTCTCCACCTTCCACAGCGCGTGCGTGCGCATCCTGCGCCGCGAGTCGAAGAGGCTCGGCTTCACGTCCTCGTTCTCGATCTACGACGCCGCCGACTCGAAGCGCCTGATGGCGCTCGTCTGCCGCGACCTCGACCTCGATCCGAAGCGCTTCCCGCCGAAGGCGTTCAGCGCCAAGGTCTCGAACCTGAAGAACGAGCTGATAGACGAGGAGACCTTCGCGGGGCAGGCCGCCGACGGCTTCGAGAAGACCCTGGCGCAGGCGTACGCGATGTACCAGGCGCGGCTGCGCGAGGCCAACGCGCTGGACTTCGACGACATCATCATGACCACGGTGCACCTGCTCCAGGCGTTCCCGGACGTCGCCGAGCACTACCGGCTGCGCTTCCGCCACGTCATGGTCGACGAGTACCAGGACACCAACCACGCCCAGTACACGCTCGTGCGCGAACTGGTGGGCCCGTCGGGCGAGGGGCAGGCCCCGGCCGAGCTGTGCGTCGTGGGCGACGCCGACCAGTCGATCTACGCCTTCCGCGGCGCCACGATCCGCAACATCCTCCAGTTCGAGGAGGACTACCCGGACGCGACGACGATCCTGCTGGAGCAGAACTACCGCTCGACGCAGACCATCCTCACCGCGGCCAACGCCGTCATCGAGCGCAACGAGAACCGGCGGCCGAAGAACCTGTGGACGGACGCCGGCGCCGGCGCCCTGATCACCGGATACGTCGCGGACACCGAGCACGACGAGGCGCAGTTCGTCGCCGAGGAGATCGACCGGCTGACGGACGCGGGCGACGCGAAGGCCGGCGACGTCGCCGTCTTCTACCGTACGAACGCCCAGTCCCGTGTCTTCGAGGAGATCTTCATCCGCGTCGGACTGCCCTACAAGGTCGTCGGCGGCGTGCGCTTCTACGAGCGCAAGGAGGTCCGGGACGTGCTCGCGTACCTGCGCGTCCTGGCCAATCCCGAGGACACCGTTCCGCTGCGCCGCATCCTGAACGTACCGAAGAGGGGCATCGGCGACCGCGCCGAGGCGATGATCGACGCGCTGTCGCTGCGCGAGCGGATCAGCTTCCCGCAGGCGCTGCGGCGCGTGGACGAGGCGTACGGCATGGCGGCCCGCTCGTCGAACGCCGTGAAGCGCTTCAACACGTTGATGGAGGAGCTCCGCACGATCGTCGAGTCGGGGGCGGGGCCCGCCACGGTGCTGGAGGCCGTCCTCGAACGGACCGGCTATCTCGCCGAGTTGCAGGCGTCGACCGACCCGCAGGACGAGACGCGCATCGAGAACCTCCAGGAACTCGCCGCGGTGGCGCTGGAGTTCGAGCAGGAGCGGGAGGGGGAGGAGCCGGGGACGCTGGCCGAGTTCCTGGAGAAGGTGGCGCTCGTCGCCGACTCCGACCAGATCCCCGACGAGGACGAGGACGGGTCCGGAGTCATCACGCTGATGACGCTGCACACCGCCAAGGGCCTTGAGTTCCCCGTGGTGTTCCTGACGGGCATGGAGGACGGCGTCTTCCCGCACATGCGCGCGCTCGGCCAGACCAAGGAGCTGGAGGAGGAGCGGCGCCTCGCGTACGTCGGCATCACACGCGCCCGCGAGCGGCTCTACCTGACGCGGGCGGCGATGCGCAGTGCGTGGGGGCAGCCGTCGTACAACCCGCCGTCGCGGTTCCTGGAGGAGATCCCGGAGACGTACCTGACGTGGAAGCGCAAGGGGGCGCAGGTTCCGGCGGGGCCGGTGTCGGGCGTCGCCTCGTCGCTGTCGTCCTCGCTGTCCTCGTCGCGGGCGCGGTCCGGGGGCGGGAGCGCTTCGGGATTCGCCACACGACGGGCCTCGGACAAGCCGGTGGTCGCGCTGTCGGTCGGTGACCGGGTCACGCACGACCAGTTCGGGCTCGGCACCGTGATGACGGTGACGGGGACGGGGGCGGACGCGCAGGCGACGATCGACTTCGGCGACGAGCGGCCGAAGAAGCTGCTGCTGCGGTACGCGCCGGTCGAGAAGCTGTAGGGGCGGACGGCCTCGCGTCCTGCGGGGCCGCCGGTTCTGCGGGGCGGGCGTGTTCTACGTCGGGCTGAGGCCGTGGCTGCGGAACCACGGCAGGGGGTCGATCGGCGACCCGCCGCCGGGACGCACCTCGAAGTGGAGGTGCGGCCCTGTGGAGTTGCCCGAGTCGCCGGCGTACGCGATGACATCACCGGCCTGGACCGGTCCGGAGCGGATCTTGGTGCTGCTGAGGTGGCAGTACCAGGTCTCCGTGCCGTCGGCGGCGGTCACTATCGCCATGTTTCCGTAGGCGGTGTTGTACTGCGTACGGACCGTGCCGTCGGTCGCGGCCATCACCGGTGTGCCGTACCCGACCGGGAAGTCGATGCCGGAGTGCACGGACATCCAGTTGACACCGGCCTGGCCGTAGTACGCGCTGAGGCCGTGCTGCTGGACCGGCACGGCGAACTTGGGGCGGGCGGCCTCCTTGCGGGCGGCCTCCTCGGCCTTGCGCTTCTTCTCCGCCTCCTGGCGGGCCTGGAGGTCGATGCGTTCCTGCGTGCGGCTGGCGCGGTCGGCGAAGTCGTTGGCGTCCGCGTCGAGGGCGGCGAGCTGGGTGTCCAGCTTGTTGTTGACCGTCACGGGCTCCACCGAGCCGGAGTCGGCGGCGGAGACCGTCGTGGTGGTGTCCTTCTTCTCCTCGGCGGGGGCGCCGCCGACGTTGCCGACCGAGGCGGCGGCGATGCCGGCCACGCCCATCACACAGGCGGAGGGGACGGCGACGGTGAGGAGGGCCGAGCGCTTGGCGGGGGTGCGGCGGCGGCCGCGGCCGGCGTTGCCGCCGTTGCGGCGGGCCGAGCGGGGGGCGGGGACGGGGGCTGCGGCGGCGGGGATGTGCTCGGACTCGGGCGCGGATTCGGGCTCGTGCTCCGGCTCGCGCTCCGGGTCGTGCTCCGGCGTGTACGCGTGCTCCGGTACGTACACGTGCTCGGCCTCGGGCGTGTCGTGCCCGCCGTGCGTCTCGTGCGGTCCGTGCGTCTCGTGCGGTTCGTACGCGGTGGGGGCTTCGGGCAGGCCGGCTGCGGGAAACTCGGCTGTCTCGTAGAGGACTTGCTGGGGCGGGACGGTGGCGTGCGCGCCGGTGTGGTCGCCCGTGTGGCCGGTGTTCCAGGCGGTGGCGTCGTACGCGCCGGTGTCGTAGCCCGGCGTCATGTTCCACTGCCCGGTGGTGTCGGCGGTGGCCTGGGGGAACTGCGCCGTTTCGTACGTGCCGGTCTCGTACGGGCCGCTGCCGATGTGGCCGGTGTCGATGTGGCCGGTGTCGAACTGCCCCGTCCGGTCCCAAGTGGTGGTGTCCCACTGGCCGGTCGACTGGGCCGGGATGTCGGCCGCCGTCCGGTGGCCGGCGGTGGGCCACGCCCCGGTGGTGTCGTACTGCTGCTGCATGCCGTACGCGTCGTAGCCCACGCTCTGACGGGCATCCGTGGTGTCCCACTGGGTGGTGTCGTACTGGCCGCTGTGACCTGCTCCGTAGTGACTTTCCTGGGCGGTCTCGGCGGGAAGGGCTCCGAAGAGCGGGTCTGTCCGGAAACTGCCGGTGGAGTAGCCGTCGTACCCGGCTTGGGCGTGCTGGTCGTCCACCAACTTCTCTCTCGCCTCGGCAACGCAGGACCTGTGGGGGCTGGGGTCCCGGGAGGGGCCCCAGAGGCAAAGCAGTGGCGCGACTGTACCCGGCGGTAAGCGACGGCGACAATCTTCGCCAGATTTCGCGCGTTCCGGAAACGGGCATTAGGCCGTCTTTTGGCGGACGGCGGGCACAGCCTTGGTTCTGTGTTCGACAGTTGTTCGACCGAGGGGGATGTGAGGTCAGGCGACGGAGGCCGTGCCGGACGCGCCCGCCCCCGTGTCCTGCTCCTCGAGCGCCTGCCGGATCCCGGCGGCGACCGCCGGATGGACGGGCAGCGCGAGATGGCCGATTCCCGTCACCCGTACGTTCTGGACGATGAGATCCGGGTGGCTGACGCACGCCGCCTCGACCGGGACCATCACCTGGTCGAGGTCGCCCCAGAAGCTCACGAACCGCGTCCGGCAGGCGGGCGCGGGCTCGCGCAGCTCCTCGATCACGTCGGAGCCGGGGCGCATCTGCCGCACGAGGGGGTGGGCGCTCATCGGCGGAGCGACGCTGGTGCCGGAGTGCGGGGTACCGAGGGTGACGAGAGTGCGCACGTGCGTGTCGCCGCCCAGTCGCTGTACGTAGTAACGGGCGATCAGGCCGCCGAGGCTGTGGCCGACGATGTCGACCCGGGCGTGGCCCGTACGGCCGCAGATCTCCTCGACATGGCGGCCGAGCAACTCGGCCGCGGTGCGGATGTCGCAGGTCAGCGGCGAGTAGTTGAGGGACTCCAGGTGGCGCCAGCCGTGCCGGGCCAGGGACCGGCGCAGCAGGACGAAGACGGAGCGGTTGTCGACGAAGCCGTGGAGCAGTATGACGGGAGGGTGGTCGGGGCCGGTGGCGGGAAGCCGGGCGGTCCCGGGCTCCGCGGGTACCGGAGAGGGGAGCGTGCCCACGTCGTGGCGGCGCTCCTGGGCGATGCCGGACGGGTAGAGGACCAGGTGTCCCGCGAGGATGGCGCACTCCAGGGCGGTGGCTCTCAGGAGTGCGGCCGACAGGCGGAGCTGGAACGGACCGGGCGGAAAGAAGAAGGGCAGGACCCTCATGGCCGACCTCCGAACGGCACGCGGGAGGCGGCTCCGGCCCCGTGTGCCCTCGTCGGGGCGCCGTGCTGAGGAACTCGGTGGGCCGCGCCACCGGGCCGTGCGGCTGACGGCCCGGTGGCACGGCGACCTCGTCGCGGCTCCCCTTGCGAGCGTCCCGACTGCTGCGGCTGCTGCCGCCGTAGCGCCTGATGAGGCAGGAACGACGCATAGCGAACATGTCCCATGTGTGATTTCCCCCTCCCTGCCCACCGTGAAACGGGCGGGTGCGGGATGCTGTCGATAACGTTCGTTCACTTCCCCGTCCTCATCGGTGCGGGGCGCGTGCCAATGACGGCGCAGTCGGTACATGGAGGCAGTGATGGGTGTGACCGGGCCGATCCGCGTGGTGGTTGCCAAGCCGGGACTCGACGGACACGACCGCGGGGCGAAGGTCATCGCGCGGGCTCTGCGCGACGCCGGTATGGAGGTCATCTACACCGGGCTTCACCAGACGCCCGAGCAGATCGTGGACACCGCCATTCAGGAGGACGCCGATGCGATCGGCCTGTCGATCCTCTCGGGTGCGCACAACACGCTCTTCGTGAAGGTCATCGAGCTGCTCAAGCAGCGCGATGCGGAGGACATCAAGGTCTTCGGCGGCGGCATCATCCCGGAGGCGGACATCGCGCCGCTGAAGGAGAAGGGCGTCGCGGAGATCTTCACACCGGGTGCGACGACGCAGTCGATCGTGGACTGGGTCAACACCCACGTCCGCCAGGCGGCCCAGACGTAGGCACGACCTCAGTCGCCGGACGGGCCGGACCTTCCGGCCCCCCCGGCGCCCGAGGGGGGGCCGCCCCG
>NZ_JBSFUB010000041.1:0-59002 GCF_053591575.1 Streptomyces altiplanensis
CGTCCCGCAGCGCGCCCGGGTACGCGCCGGGGTGCACGGCGTCGTGCTCGTCGACGATGCCGGAGACACGTGCACGTGCGACGCCGGACGTGAAGGGGGTCCCGCTCAGACGTTGACGCCGAAGTCCTGCGCGATGCCGCGCAGGCCCGAGGCATACCCCTGACCGATGGCCCGGAACTTCCACTCCGCCCCGTTGCGGTACAGCTCGCCGAAGACCATCGCGGTCTCCGTCGAGGCGTCCTCGCTCAGGTCGTAGCGCGCCAGCTCGGTGTTGTCGGCCTGGTTCACGACGCGGATGTACGCGTTGCGCACCTGGCCGAAGCTCTGCTGCCTGGCCTCGGCCTCGTAGATCGAGACCGGGAAAACGATCTTGGCGACGTCGGCCGGCACGCCGGCCAGGTTCACCTTGATGACCTCGTCGTCGCCCTCGCCCTCACCGGTGGTGTTGTCACCGAGGTGCTCGACCGAGCCGTCGGGGCTCTTGAGGTTGTTGAAGAAGACGAAGTTCGAGTCGTTGGTGACCTTGCCCTCCGCGTTGGTCAGCAGAGCGCTGGCGTCGAGGTCGAAGTCACCCCCGGTGGTGGTACGAGCGTCCCAGCCCAGACCGACGATGACCGCGGTCAGGTTGGGGGCGGCCTTGGTCAGCGAGACGTTGCCGCCCTTGCTGAGGCTGACTCCCACGAGTCCTCCCATATGTGTCGAGGGGCCGAGGGACCCCCGTAATGCGCTGGTATCGGATCAACGAGTCGATCCTAGTGACCGGTTCCCCCGCGCAGCATGCCCGGAACCCCGATTTCTCGGGTACGTCAGAGAGCGTCGAGGGCCTTGAGGTAGTCGTTCAGGTCGCGCGCGTCGGGCAGGCCGTTCACCACGGTCCAGCGCACCACGCCCCGCTTGTCGATGACGAAGGTGCCGCGCACCGCGCAGCCCTTGTCCTCGTCGAAGACGCCGTACGCGCGCGAGACCTCGCCGTGCGGCCAGAAGTCCGACAGGAGCGGGTACTCGATGTCCTCCTGCTCGGCGTAGACCCGCAGGGTGTGGATGGAGTCGGTGGACACGGCGAGCAGCTGTACGTCGTCGTTGACGAACTTCGGCAGCTCGTCGCGGAGCGCGCGCAGCTCGCCCGTGCAGACGCCGGTGAAGGCGAACGGGTAGAAGAGCAGCACCACGTTCCTGGCCCCGCCGTCGTCACCCGGACCGTCCGGGCCGTCCGGGACCCAGAAGCCGGAGAGCCTCACGGTCCGGCCGTGGTTGTCCTTCAGCTCGAAATCCGGGGCCTTGGTGCCCACCTCTGCCGCCATGGAAGCGTCGCCCCCTCAGTCCGTCCCTCAGCCCGTTCCGGGGCTCCACCCTACGCAAAGGGCCCCCGCCGACCGAGGTCGGCGGGGGCCCTGGCTGCGTCCGGTGACGGTGGCCGGTCGTCTGCGTCGGTTCTTCGCTCAGCGCTTGCCGGACTTCGCCGCCTTCGGGGTAACCAGCCTGCTGCCGGTCCAGTCCTTGCCCGCGTTGACGCTCTTGGTCTGAGACAGACCCGCGGTCTGCGCGGCTTCATTGATGTCGCTCGGCTCGACATAGCCTTCGCGGCCTGTCTTCGGCGTCATCAGCCAGACGGGGGCGCCTTCGTCGATCAGCTGCGTAGCGTCGACCAGCGCGTCCGTCAGATCCCCGTCCTCGTCTCGGAACCACAGCACGACGGCGTCAGCCACATCGTCGTAGTCCTCGTCGACGAGTTCGGTGCCAATGAGTTCCTCGATGGCCTCGCGGAGCTCCTGATCGACATCGTCGTCGAAGCCGATCTCCTGGACCACCTGCTCGGGCTGGAAACCCAGCCTCGCGGCAAGGTTGGTCCGCTCCTCCGCGTGGTCCGCGGTCGCGCTCACGGATTGCCTCCTGATCATGTTTTGGAAAATGCTTCGGGCCCGCGCGTGCGCGGGGCATTGGCCGTAGTCCACACGTGCAGGACGAATCTCGCAAGTACCCCGCCCCCGATCCCGCCCAAAGGATGGGCCTGGGGACACCTCCTGAGCCCTCTTCGTGATTCATCCCACACCATTCGACCACGTTTGACGGCTTCCGTGGCTTCGGTAGGCCAATCGGTCCCGAACGGCCTTACGGAATGCATCAACGTGTCGGGCGTAGGGTTGCGATTCGGCCGGATCCGTCCTCGGCCGGTGCCGCACTTCTCGCCGAGCGATGGTTACCCCTCGGTAAAGATGACGTTTGCGATTCCGGGGTACACGATGGATGCGGCGCGACACCTCTCAAGACCCAACCAGCGAAGGAACAGCGTGGCTTCCGGATCCGATCGCAATCCGATCATCATTGGCGGCCTTCCGAGCCAGGTCCCGGACTTCGATCCTGAAGAGACCCAGGAATGGCTGGACTCCCTCGACGCCGCCGTCGACGAGCGGGGCCGTGAGCGCGCCCGCTACCTGATGCTCCGTCTGATCGAGCGCGCGCGGGAGAAGCGCGTGGCGGTCCCCGAGATGCGCAGCACGGACTACGTCAACACCATCGCCACCAAGGACGAGCCGTTCTTCCCCGGCAACGAGGAGATCGAGCGCAAGGTCCTCAACGCGACCCGCTGGAACGCGGCCGTGATGGTGTCCCGTGCGCAGCGCCCCGGTATCGGCGTGGGCGGTCACATCGCCACGTTCGCCTCCTCCGCCTCGCTCTACGACGTGGGCTTCAACCACTTCTTCCGCGGCAAGGACGAGGGCGACGGCGGCGACCAGATCTTCTTCCAGGGGCACGCGTCGCCCGGCATCTACGCCCGCGCGTTCCTGCTCGACCGGCTGAGCGAGGCACAGCTCGACGCCTTCCGCCAGGAGAAGTCGAAGGCCCCGAACGGTCTGTCGTCGTACCCCCACCCGCGGCTCATGCCGGACTTCTGGGAGTTCCCGACCGTGTCGATGGGCCTCGGCCCCCTCGGCGCGATCTACCAGGCGCGGATGAACCGCTACATGGAGGCGCGCGGCATCGCCGACACCTCCAAGTCGCACGTCTGGGCGTACCTCGGCGACGGCGAGATGGACGAGCCCGAGTCGCTCGGCCAGCTGTCCATCGCCGCCCGCGAGGGCCTGGACAACCTGACCTTCGTCGTCAACTGCAACCTCCAGCGCCTCGACGGCCCGGTGCGCGGCAACGGCAAGGTCATCCAGGAGCTGGAGTCGCAGTTCCGGGGCGCCGGCTGGAACGTCATCAAGCTGGTCTGGGACCGGAGCTGGGACCCGCTGCTCGCGCAGGACCGCGACGGCGTGCTGGTCAACAAGCTGAACACGACCCCCGACGGCCAGTTCCAGACGTACGCGACGGAGACCGGCGCGTACATCCGCAACCACTTCTTCGGTGACGACCACCGCCTGCGGGCCATGGTCGAGAACATGACCGACGACCAGATCCTGCACCTGGGACGCGGCGGTCACGACCACAAGAAGGTGTACGCGGCGTACGCGGCGGCCAAGGCCCACAAGGGCCAGCCGACCGTCATCCTCGCCCAGACCGTCAAGGGCTGGACCCTGGGGCCGAACTTCGAGGGCCGCAACGCGACCCACCAGATGAAGAAGCTGACGGTCGAGGACCTGAAGCGCTTCCGCGACCGGCTGCACATCCCGATCACGGACAAGCAGCTGGACGAGGGCTACCCGCCGTACTACCACCCGGGCCGCGACTCGGAGGAGATCCAGTACATGCACGACCGGCGCAACGCGCTGGGCGGGTACGTACCGACCCGTGTCGTCCGGGCCAAGCCGCTGCCGCTGCCGGCCGAGAAGACGTACGCGGCCGCGAAGAAGGGGTCGGGTCAGCAGTCGATCGCCACGACGATGGCGTTCGTGCGCGTCCTGAAGGACCTCATGCGGGACAAGGAGATCGGCAAGCGTTTCGTGCTGATCGCGCCCGACGAGTACCGCACCTTCGGCATGGACGCGTTCTTCCCGAGCGCGAAGATCTACAACCCGCTGGGCCAGCAGTACGAGGCGGTCGACCGTGAGCTGCTGCTCGCGTACAAGGAGTCGCCCACCGGGCAGATGCTGCACGACGGCATCTCCGAGGCCGGCTGCACCGCGTCGCTGATCGCCGCGGGTTCGGCGTACGCCACGCACGGCGAGCCGCTGATCCCGGTCTACGTCTTCTACTCGATGTTCGGTTTCCAGCGGACCGGCGACCAGTTCTGGCAGATGGCCGACCAGCTCGCGCGCGGATTCGTCCTGGGCGCGACCGCCGGTCGTACGACTCTGACCGGTGAGGGCCTCCAGCACGCGGACGGCCACTCGCAGCTGCTCGCCTCGACGAACCCGGCCTGTGTCGCGTACGACCCGGCGTTCGGGTACGAGATCGCGCACATCGTCCAGGACGGCCTGAAGCGGATGTACGGCGAGAACGCCGAGGACGTCTTCTACTACCTGACCGTCTACAACGAGCCGATCCAGCACCCGGCGGAGCCCGAGAACGTCGACACCGACGGCATCCTCAAGGGCATCTACCGCTTCAAGGAGGGCGAGAAGGGCGAGCTTCCGGCCCAGATCATGGCCTCCGGTGTGGCGGTGCCGTGGGCGGTCGAGGCCCAGCGGATCCTCGCCGAGGAGTGGAACGTCAGGGCCGACGTCTGGTCCGCGACCTCCTGGAACGAGCTGCGCCGCGACGCGGTCTCGGTGGAGGAGCACAACCTGCTCCACCCCGAGGAGGAGCAGCGCGTGCCGTACGTGACGGAGAAGCTCTCCGGCGCGCAGGGCCCGTTCGTGGCCGTCTCGGACTGGATGCGTTCGGTTCCGGACCAGATCTCGCGCTGGGTCCCGGGCACGTACTCCTCGCTCGGCGCGGACGGCTTCGGCTTCGCCGACACACGGGGTGCGGCGCGCCGCTACTTCCACATCGACGCGCAGTCGATCGTCCTGGCGGTGCTCACCGAGCTCGCCAAGGAGGGCAGGATCGACCGCTCCGCGCTGAAGCAGGCGGTCGACCGCTACCAGCTGCTCGACGTGACCGCGGCCGACCCCGGTGCGGCCGGCGGCGACGCGTAACGTCCACAGGGCACGAACGGGCGGCGGGGCCTGCGGGCTCCGCCGCCCGTTCGTCGTTCCCTACCATTCGGGGCATGAAGGTGCAGACAGCGCAGACCCGGTGGGAAGAGCGCACACAGGGGCCCCTGCTGGGGCTGGCGGTGGCTTTCGCCCTCGCGTACGCGGTACCGATCGTCGCGCCGGACGCGGGCGACGCGGTGCGCCGGATCTGTCTGGTGACCGAGTGGACGGTCTGGGGCGCGTTCGCCCTGGACTACGTCGTGCGGCTGTCGCTGTCGCCCGGCAAGTGGTCGTTCGTCCGCCGCCACCCGCTGGACCTGCTCGCGGTGGTGCTGCCGCTGCTGCGCCCGCTCCAGTTGCTCCGGCTCGTCTCCACGCTGCTGCTGGTCGGCCGGCGGGCCAGGACGGCTCCCCAGGTCCAGCTCACGACGTACGTCGGGGGCGCGGTGATCGGCCTGCTGATGTTCGGCTCGCTGGCCGTGCTGGAGGTCGAGCGGGACGCCCCCGGCGGGAACATCAAGACACTGGGTGACGCGGTGTGGTGGTCGTTCACGACGATGACGACCGTCGGATACGGCGACCACTCCCCCACGACAGGACTCGGCCGGGTGCTGGCGGTGGGCCTGATGCTCTCGGGCATCGCGCTGCTCGGTGTCGTCACCGCGAACATCGCGGCGTGGTTCATCTCCCGCTTCGACCGGGACGACGCCGAGGAGCGCCGTCAGACGGCCGCGATCGAGCTGCTCACGGAGGAGGTGCGGGCGCTGCGGGCGCAGGTCTCGGAGCTGACGTCGGGGGCCGCGGGGGCGGCAGGGCCGGCGGTCCCGGCCCCCGGCATGCGCGAGGGGCCGTCCGTGGGGACGGCCCCGGCGCCACGGCGTCCGGCGTAGCGCGTCAGATCGACATGCCGTAGACGGCCGCACCGCCTATCAGCGCGATGACCGCGAGGACGGTGATGACCGCACCGAGAATGAAGCCGATCATGGCCGGCACATTGCCGCTGTTGAAGCGCTTGCCCATCGCGATCCAGCCGGTGATCAGCGCGATCGGGCCGAGGATGATGCCGAGGGTGAAGAAGCCGATGATGCCGCAGATGAGCGAGACCCAGCTGAGGGCGCTGGTGTTGGACGGGCTGTGCGTACGGCTGTTGCTCGCCATGGTCACTCCCTGAGTCGTGCCCTGGAATTCGTGTGATCCGGGCTTGACGACCAGTTGCCCCGCTTTCCGGCGGGCATCCCCCTCAGTTCTCCCAGACCTTGAAGGCCCGCACCCGGTACGGCGACTGCGGCACCCAGGTCCCGCCCCCCGGATAGGTCTCGAACTCCCCCGTCTCCTCGCACTCCCCGGACTGGTACGTCGTGACGGGCCGGCCGGTGCGGTTGGCGAGGGCCTGGGCGTCGGTGCCGGCCGGCAGGGGGACGCAGCTCTCGATGTCGATGCCGGACAGTTCGTGGGCCTGGCGCCCGCCCTTGAAGTCCGGCTTCGCCCAGAGGCAGAGCTCCCCGGTCGCACAGGCCCCGAGGCGGGGCGGCGCGGCGTGGGTGGTCTGCGGCAGCAGTGCGGTGGCGGCCAGGACTCCGGCCGCGAGGACGGTCGTACGCATGTGGAACATCGGAATCGGCCCCCCGTGTGGTGTGGATCAGTCGCTCCCACCCTGAGCTGCGGGAACGGGGTGGCGGAAGGTGCCGGGGGCTGTTCCACCCGGATAGGCGACAGCCCCGCCGGACCCGTCCGGCGGGGCTGTCGTACGTACCGGGTTGACGTCGGAGGACGTCAGATGTGGGCGCTGCCCGCGGCCGCGTCCGCGTTCTCGCCGCGCTTGGTCAGGGTGGCGACGAGCGCCGCCACGACCGCGACGACGCCCGCGACGGTGAAGGCGAGGTGCATGCCCGACACGAACGTGTCATGGATGACGGCGCCGATCTTGTCGATGACGGGCGGTTCCAGGCCCGCCTTGGCCAGCTCCTTGGTCGGCACGGAGGCGAACTCGGCCGCTTCCTCCAGCTTGGGGTCGGCCGGAATCGGGATGCCCGCCTCCTTCCAGTTGCCCGCGAAGTCGGCGCTGACCTTCGAGGACATGATCGCGCCGAGGACCGCGGTGCCGAGCGCGCCACCGACCTGCATGGCGGCCTGCTGGAGGCCGCCGGCGACGCCGGAGAGCTCCATCGGGGCGTTGCCGACGATGACCTCGGTGGCTCCGACCATGACCGGCGCGAGACCGAGGCCGAGGAGACCGAACCAGAGGGACATCATGAACGTGCTCGTGTCGGCCGAGAGCGTCGTCATGCCGAACATGGCGGCCGCGGTGGCGACCATGCCTCCGACCAGCGGGACCCGCGGGCCGAACTTGGTGATGAGCACGCCCGCGAGCGGCGAGGAGACGATCATCATGCCGGTCAGCGGCAGCAGGTGCAGACCGCTGTCGACCGGGCTCATGCCGTGCACGCCCTGGAGGAAGAACGTCACGAAGAAGAGGCCGCCCATGAAGGCGATGGCCATGAGGACCATGAGGACGACGCCCGCCGAGAGCGGGACGGACCGGAACATGGCGAGCGGGATGAGCGGTTCGGCGACCTTCGTCTCCCAGACGGCGAAGACCGCGAAGAGGACGACGGAAGCTCCCAGCCAGGCCCAGGTGCTGGGGCTGTCCCAGCCCCACTCGCCGGCCTTGATGATGCCCCAGACGACGGCGAACATCGCGCCCGAGAGCAGCACGATGCCGGGGATGTCGAAGGAGCGCGGGGCGTTGGCCGCGCGGTGGTCCTTGAGGATCACCAGGCCGAAGACCAGCGCGACGATCCCGACGGGGACGTTGATGAAGAAGACGGACTGCCAGTTGACGTGCTCGACGAGCAGGCCGCCGACGATCGGGCCGCCCGCGGTGGAAGCACCGATGACCATGCCCCAGATGCCGATGGCCATGTTCAGCTTCTCGGCGGGGAAGGTGGCGCGGAGCAGGCCGAGCGCGGCCGGCATGAGGAGCGCGCCGAACAGGCCCTGGAGCACCCGGAAGGTGATGACCAGGGCGATCTCGGTGGAAAGACCGATGGCCCCGGAGGCGAGGGCGAAACCGGCGATGCCTATCAGGAAGGTCTGGCGGTGACCGAAGCGGTCGCCGAGCTTGCCCGCGGTGATGAGGGCGACGGCGAGGGCGAGCAGGTAGCCATTGGTGATCCACTGGACGTCGGCGAGCGTGGCGCCGAGGTCCTTCTGAATGGCCGGGTTGGCGATCGCGACGATCGTGCCGTCGAGCGCGACCATCATCACGCCGATCGCCACGGAGAAGAGCGTCAGCCAAGGGTGTCCCCGGAGCCCCTTGGCCGGCCCCGCCGCGGGTTCCTGCGGCGGCGGAGCCTTGTCGATGGTCGTCTGACTAGTCATACCGCCCAAGCTAATGTCAGTCACTGACAGTTGACAAACGAATTCACTCGCCGGTAACTGTCAGGTAGCTCACAGGTATCCTGAGCTGGACAAAGGCGAAAGAGGCTACCTTCGAATGACCGAGCGGCAGGCGACGATCGAGTCGACGACGGGGCTGCGCGAGCGCAAGAAACAGCGCACCCGCGACGCCCTGCTGCGGGTCGCGCTGGAGCTCTTCACCACACAGGGGTACGAGCACACGACCGTCGACGAGATCGCCGACGCCGTCGAGGTCTCCCAGCGCACCTTCTTCCGCTACTTCGCCAGCAAGGAGGAAGTCGCTTTCGCCGTTCAGGAGATGGTGGAGTCGCACTTCGTGGCGGAACTGCTCACGCGCCCCCCGGAGGAGGGCCCGTTCGCCGCCATGCGCAATGCCGTCCTCGGCTCCTGGAACACCATCGGCGAGGCGATCGAGGCCGTCGTCCCGGTCGAGCTGCACATGCGCACCTACCGGATGATCGAATCGACGCCCGCCCTCCTCGCCGCCCATCTGCGCCGCTCCACCGATCTGGAGGAGCGGATAGCCGGGATCGTCGCCGAGCGCGAGGAGCTCGACCTGGACGCCGATCCGCGGCCGCGCGTCGCCGTGGCGGCGTTCACCGGCGTCATGCGGGTGGCGGGGCGGCTGTGGGGGCAGGGCGAGGACGCCAGCATGGAGTCGATCAGGACGCTGACCGAGCTCTACCTGGACCACCTCGGGCCGGCGCTCGCCGCGGAGTGGCGCGCGCCGGCGCGTACGCCGGGCGCACACACAGCGTGATGGCGCCCCCGCCATTTCCGTCTTGAAACGTGATCCGTGTCACTGATTTCCCAGCGGGCCTCGTGCTTCTCCTAGGGTGGCCGGCAGTGACTTCCTTCGACACCTCCCCCACCCTCAACGCATGGCGCGCGCTGCTCGCTCTCGCCGTGGTGTTCGTGCTGCTGGCCACCACGGGGTGGACCGCGATACGCCGTCACCAGGGCGACTCCGACCTCCGTACGGCATCGCTCGCCGCCTGGGCGCGGGACGGCATCGACGGCATCGACCTCCCGGAGGCCGGATCCGCGCCCGGCCTGCTGGCCCGTTTCTTCGCCGGTCTCACCGCCTCCCAGCGCGCCCGGCTGGTCGACCGCTACCCGTTCGTCGTCGGCAACCTGAACGGCGTCCCGCTCACCCTGCGCTACCGGGCCAACCGCCTGGCGCTCGTCCAGGCCCGCGCGGTCGAGCTGGAGCGCATGCGCGACAAGCGGCTCACCCTGGCGGGCCGTCAGACGGCGGACCGCAGGATGCACCGCTTCCAGTCGCTGATGGGCGAGGGGCGGCAGATCCTCGCCTTCGACCCCGACGGTTCCGGCCGGGTCGCCGAGGTCTTCGGTGACCTCGGACGCGCCGAGCGGGTCTCGGTCGTCGTCCCCGGCGTCGACACCAATGTGGTGAATTTCGAGCGGACGCGCCGCAAGTACACCGCGCCCGTCGGCATGGCGAAGTCCTTGTACGCCGCCGAGCGCGCCGCGGCGCCCCGTACCCGTACCGCCGTCATCGCCTGGGCCGACTACACCTCGCCCGTCGGTGTCGGCATGGACGCCGCCATCGGCAAGCACGCCCGGGACGGCTCCAGGCGGCTCGACTCCCTCGTGCGGGCCCTGCCCGGCGACTCGGAGGTGTCGCTCTTCTGCCACAGCTACGGCTCGGTGGTGTGCGGCGTGGCCGCCCCCGCCCTGCCGTCCCGGGTCGCCGACATCGCGGTCGCGGGCAGCCCCGGCATGCGGGCCGAGAGCGCGAAGCAGCTCGGCACCGGGGCCCGCGTGTGGGCCACCCGGGACCGCGACGACTGGATCCAGGACGTGCCGTACCTGGAGGTCGGCGGGCTCGGCCACGGCGCGGACCCGGTGAGGCCGGAGTTCGGGGCGCGGGTCTTCTCCGCGTCCGGCGCGATCGGGCACACCGGCTATTTCGAGCCGGGGACGGAAAGTCTCAGCAACTTCGCCGGGATAGGTGTCGGCTCGTACTCCACCATCAGCTGCGCGGACGGTGACGGGGCCTGCCGGAGCGGAATTTCCGGTGCGGAAGCGAACTGACGCGCGTAGAACCTCGTATCGACCGGAGCACGGCCCCGACATTGCGTCCGGCGCCGAGGGGCGACGCGCGGGCGCGCGCCGCATACGATGAGCCGCATGGGTGATGTGCTGGCCGGAATTCATGCCACCTGGGAGTTCGAGGACGACTCCGTGCTCATCCGCTTCGAACGGGGGATCCGCACGCCGAAGCTGTTCCAGGCGCTGGGCGAACGACGCATCCCGCACGAGGCGCTGGCGTCGGTGACCCTGACGCCGGGCAAGCGCGGCACAGTCGTCCTGCACGCGATCCCGAGACCGGGTGCCGACCCGCTGATGGAGGCCGCCGCCGGACAACTGCGGGACGGCGCCGACCCGTACCGGCTGGTGCTGCCGGCCGAGCGCGAGACCCTCGCCGAGTACTACGCCGACGAACTGCGCGCCCTGCTCGGGTCCGACGCGAAGCTGCCCGCCGAGAAGTTCCTGGTGGCCGCCCCGCAGGCCCCGCTGCACTTCAAGGCGTACGACGGAAAGGCGTCCTTCGACGGGTCGCAGGTGTCGTTCCGCTGGTTCTGGACGGGCGCGTCCTCCGCCAAATGGAAGGCCGGCGACCAGAGCTTCCACGTCCAGGGGCTGAACGGCGTCGAGTGGCGCTCCCCCGACGTCTTCGACGGCTACCTGCGGCTCCTGCGGCGCGCCGGCTCCATGACCACGGCCTCGCCGCAGCCGGCCCAGGCCGACCAGGACCCGGCGGCCGTCGTCTTCGGCCTCGGCTACGGACCGGTGCACGAGTCCCTGCCGTTCGCGGCGGCGGTGCTCGGCGCGGTACGCAGCGGAAGCGCGGCCGCCCTGGACGCGGTACCGGCCGAACCCGTGCCCGCCCACGTCTCCGGGCGGCGCGACCCCGCCGACATCGCCGAGCGGATACGGCACCTCGGCGACCTGCACCAAGCCGGCCTGGTCACCGACGAGGAGTTCACCGCGAAGAAGGCGGAGCTGCTCGCGGAGCTGTAGACGGGCGTCATACCGGGGTACGAGACCGCTTCGCACCCCCCGGTATGACGCCCGTACGCGGGCCGCCTGCCTACGCTGGCCGGGCCATGACCGAACCTTCCCCGCACCGGCCCCCGTCCCCGCCCCCCACCGACGGCCTGATCAGCGCCGGGCGCCGCAACCTGCGCGCCCTCGCCCACGCCGTGTCCCATCCCTCGCACCCGCCGACGCCCCTGTTCGCCGACGCCCCGCGGCGGTGGCAACGGCTGCTGCCGTACGCCGTGGCGCTCGCCCTCGTCGCCACGTTCCTCCCCGTCACCGTCACCGTCCTCACCCACGACTACGCCGTGTCCGGCGGTCTCGCCGGGGCCATCGCCGCCGCCCAGACCGTTCCGCTGCTGATGGTCGCGCACCGGCCGCTCCAGGCGTGGTGGATCATCCTGCCCGCCGATGTCGTCGGCGGGCTGTTCGCCCTGGGCGGTCCGGACGGCAGCGGCATCTGGCCGTGGACGCCGCCCGTCATCGTCGCGTACCTCTTCCTGATGCTCGCGCTGGCGCTGCGCGAGACGCGCCGGACCCTCATCGGTGTCTGGATCGTCACCGGCGCGGCCGGCCTCGTCCTCGGCCAGTTCTTCCCCGAAGAGAGCGACGGCACGAACGTCCTGCTGGTCGTGCTCAGCGCGGTCGTCCTGGTGATCGGCGGCGCGCTGCGCGAGCGCGGGGACGCGCAGCGGCGGCTCGTCGAGCAGGAGACCATCAGCGAGGCGGAGCGGTCCCGGCGCACGCTGCTGGAGGAACGCACCCGTATCGCCCGCGAGTTGCACGACGTCGTGGCCCACCACATGTCGGTGATCACCGTACAGGCGGACTCCGCGCCGTACCGCGTCGGCGGCCTCTCCCCCGAGGCACGGGAGGAGTTCGCCTCGATCGCCGCGAGCGCGCGGGAGTCGCTGACCGAGATGCGGCGGCTCCTGTCGGTGCTGCGCAGCGAGGACACGACGGGCGAGCGGGGGCCGCAGCCCGGCCTCGACCGGCTCCAGCAGCTCGTCGAGGCGACGGTGCGGGCCGGGGTGCCCGCCGAGTTGTCGCTCACCGCGGACCTCGCCGGCACGCGTCGGCTGCCGCAGTCCGTCGACCTTTCGGCGTACCGCATCGTGCAGGAGGCCCTGGCGAACGTCGTACGGCACGCGCCGGGCGCCACGACCCGGGTCTCGGTCTCCTCGGACGGCACGGACCTGACCGTCCTCGTCGTCAACGGGCCGCCCGCCGGGCCGACTTCGCCCGTGGAGGCGGGCGGAGCGGGCGGACACGGCCTCGTCGGGATGCGTGAACGCGTACGGTTGACCGGCGGCACGCTCGACACGGGCCCGCTGCCCGACGGCGGCTTCCGGGTCGCCGCCCGGCTTCCTCTCGGCGCGAAGGATCCCACCGCCCCATGACCATCCGCGTGATCATCGTCGACGACCAGGCCATGGTGCGGGCGGGGTTCGCCGCGCTGCTGTCGGCGCAGAGCGACATCGACGTGGTGGGCGAGGCGCCGGACGGACGGCAGGGGATCGAGGTCAGCCGGAGCACGCACCCCGACGTGGTCCTCATGGACGTCCGGATGCCGGAGATGGACGGGCTGGCGGCGGCGCGCGAACTGCTGGATCCGCCGGCCGGGGTCGTCCACCGGCCGAAGGTCCTGATGCTCACCACGTTCGACGTGGACGACTACGTGTACGAGGCGCTGCGCGCCGGGGCATCCGGATTCCTGCTGAAGGACGCGCCCCCGGCGGACCTGATCTCGGCGGTACGGGTGGTGGCGGCCGGAGAGGCGCTGCTGGCGCCGTCGGTGACGCGGCGCCTGATCGCGGACTTCGCGCGGCTGCGGCCCGCGCCCCGGAAGGACCCGTCGCTGCGGCTCAACGGGCTCACGCCGCGCGAGACGGAGGTCCTGGAGCTGATCGCCCGGGGCCTCTCGAACCGGGAGATCGCGGCCCACCTGATCCTGGCCGAACAGACGGTCAAGACGCACATCGGCCGCGTCCTGGCCAAACTGGACCTGCGCGACCGCGCGCAGGCGGTGATCTTCGCGTACGAGTCGGGGCTGGTCTCGCCGGGGGCGTGACGGTGCCCCGGTGAGGGCTTCGCGCCGGGTGCCGGGGCCTGCGGGAGCGGCACGCCGCCGGCACCCCCCGTACCCCGGTAGTACCCCCGACTTGGCTCTCCGGTGTGACGCCCCCGCAGGCGTCGTCTTCCTACCTTCCTCTCCGTCACCCGCCGGAAGAGGAAGAAGAGGCACCCATGCGCCGCTGCAAGAGGACCCTGATCGCGGTCGTTCTCGCGACAACCGTCGTTTCGGGCACGGCCGGCTGGGCCTCCGGCACCGCGCAGAAGCCCGTCACCGGCCCGCCCCCCGGCAGCGCCGCCTGGCAGCGCGAGGGGCTGCCCGACCCGGTCGCGACCACCCCCGCCCGGATCGCCCGGTTCTTCGCGGCCCTCTCCCCCGGCCGGCAGCGGGACCTCGTCCGCCGTCACCCCACCGTCGTCGGCAACCTGGACGGCGCCCCCGTGAAGCTCCGTTACGCCGCCAACTCCCGTACCGCGCAAGCCCACGGCTTCGGCCGCCTCGCGGACCCCGGCCGCCAGATCCTCGCCCTCGACCCGCGCGGCCGCGGCCAGGCCGCCGAGGTGTACGGCGATCTGGACACGGCGGAGCACGTGGCCGTCGTCGTCCCCGGGTCGGACATGGACGCCCGTACCTTCGACCGTACGAAGGACCCCTACGGCACTCCGGCCGGCATGGCCAAGTCGCTGCGCGACGCGACGAAGGGCCACCGCACCGCCGTGATCGCGTGGGCCGGGTACACCACCCCCGTCGGCCTGGGCCCGGACGCCGCCACCGGTGACCTCGCCGAGGCCGGCGCCGGCCGTCTCGCACGGCTGGCGGACGGGCTCGACGCGACCGGCGCCCCGGATCCGGCCCTCTTCTGCCACAGCTACGGCTCGGTGGTGTGCGGCCTGGCCGCCCCGCGCCTCGACGCCTCCGACGTCGTGGCCCTCGGCTCCCCCGGCATGCGCGCGAAGAACGTCGGCGACCTGCGCACGGACGCCCGCGTGTGGGCCGCCAAGAGCCCGTCCGACTGGATCGACGACATCCCGAACGTCGAGTTCGCCGGTCTCGGCCACGGCGCCGACCCCACCGCCCCCGCCTTCGGCGCCCGCCGCGTCCCGGCCGGTGACGCCGAAGGACACACCGGCTACTTCGCCCCCGGCACCCGGTCCCTCCGTGCCTTCGCCGCGATCACCCTCGGGAGGGAACTGTGATGAGCGCCCTCGCAGCGAAGATCGAGGCGCGGACCCCCGCCCACCGCGACCGCGCGGTCGACGGCCTGCGCGCGCTCGCCCTCCTCGCCGTCCCCACCGGCCACTGGATGCTCGGCGGTTTCACCCTGGACGGCGACGGCGCCCTGCACAACGCCAGCCCGCTCTCCTCCTTCGGCTTCTTCGCGCCGGTGAGCTGGGTGCTCCAGATGCTGGGCATCTTCTTCCTGGTCGGCGGCTACGCCTCGGCCCTGTCGTACCGCCGCCACCGGGGCTCCACCGGCGCGTGGCTGCGCGGCCGGATCGCGCGGCTCGGCCGGCCCGTGCTCGGTGTGACCGCCGTGTGGGCGGTGATGATCCCGGTGCTGTACGCGCTGGGGGTGCCGGGCGCGACGCTGCGGACCGGGTCGACGCTGGTGATCCAGCCGCTGTGGTTCGTGGGCGTGTATGTGGTGGTGACCGCCCTGACCCCGTACTGCGTCCGCGCCGCCCGCGCGGCGGGCGCCTGGGCCGCCGCGCCCCTCATCGGCTCCGTCGCCGTCGTCGACTTCCTGCGCTACGGCCCGTACGCCGACGCCGTGCCGTCCTGGCTGAGCCTGCTGAACCTGCTCCCCGGCTGGCTCTTCGCGTACCAGCTCGGCGTCTGCTGGGGCGAGAAGCGCATCGGCAGGCGCGGCGGCGCCCTGCTGCTGGCGGGCGGTGCGGCCCTGTTCGCCGTGCTGCTGCTGGTCTTCCACTACCCGGCGTCGATGGTCGGCGTACCGGGTGAGGCCCGCACCAACTCGCACCCGCCGTCCCTGCTGGTCCTCGCCCTCGCCGCGGCCCAGAGCGGTGCCGCGATCCTGCTGCGCGAGCGCATCGGCAGGCTGCTGCGCAGGCCGGCGCTGTGGGCCCCGGTCGTGGTGATCAACCTGTCGGCGATGACGGTGCTGTGCTGGCACCAGACGGCGATGCTCGCCGCGGCCGTCCCGGCTTCGTTCCTCGGTACGGTCGCGGGCCTGACGGCGGCGCCCGATTCGCTGGGCTGGGTCCTGGCGAGGGCCGCGTGGCTGCCGGTGTTCGCGGGGCTGCTGATCCTGATCGGGCGTTACGCGCGCGGGTTCGAGACGCCGTGGACGAGGACGACGAAGGCCCGCCGCGCGGCAGCGGGGCTGCTCGCGGCGGGCTTCGCGGTGTTCGCGCTGGGGCTGGCGTGAGGCTCCGGAGCGGGGGCCGGCGTGAGGCTCCGGAGCGGGGGCCGGTGCGGATCCCGCCGGCCCCTCCCGTCCTTGCTACTCGCGCCCGGCGGAGGTGAACGTCATGTCCGCGTACCGGCCGCCGGCCACCTGGTCCGCGATCGGTTCGAGCAGCTCCATCTCGCTCTCGGTGAGCAGGAGCCGGGTGGCGGCGGCGTTCTCCTCGACACGGGTGCGCCTGCGCGTTCCCGGGATCGGTACGACGGGGAGCCCGTGCACCTGCGCCTGCTGCTGCACCCAGGCGAGCGCGACCTGCCCGAGCGTGGCGTTGCGCCCCTCGGCGAGCTTGCGCACCGGGTCGAGCAGCGAGGCGTTCGCGACGGCGTTGTCGCCGTTGAAGCGCGGCTGGTTGCGGCGGAAGTCGTCTTCGGTCAGGTCCTTCTCGGCGTTGGTGAAGGAGCCGGTGAGGAAGCCGCGGCCGAGCGGGGAGTACGGGACCAGGGCGACGCCGAGTTCGCGTGCCGCCGGTACGACGCCCGCCTCGATGTCGCGGCTGAACAGCGACCACTCGGACTGCACGGCAGCGATCGGGTGCACGGCCTGCGCGGCCCGCAGCTCGTTGCCGGTGACCTCGCTCAGTCCGAGGTGCTTGACCTTGCCCTCGCGCACGAGCTCGGCCATCACGCCGACCGTCTCCTCGATGGGGACGTTCACGTCACGCCGGTGCATGTAGTAGAGGTCGATCTCGTCGACCTCCAGGCGCCGGAGGCTGTTCTCGATGCACTGGCGGATGTAGGCGGGGTCGTTGTTGATGATCCGCTTCGCCGGGTCGTGGGGGTCCATCGCCAGCGCGAACTTCGTCGCGACGACGACCTCGTCCCGGTGCGCCCTGAAGAACGGCGCCAGGAACTTCTCGTTCTCGCCGGCCGCGTACGCGTCCGCCGTGTCGTACAGCGTGATGCCGAGCTCCAGCGCCCGCTCCAGCGTGGCCCGCGCCTCATCGGCGTCCGTGGGCCCGTACGCGAAGCTCATGCCCATGCAGCCCAGGCCCTGTACGCCGACCTCCGGTCCGCCGGTGCCGAGCTGGACTTTTTCGATCCTGCTGTCGCTCATGTGGGTTTCAGGCCCTCTCCGACGCCCGCCGGGCGTCCGCGTAAAAGTCGATCTTGTGGTCCAGTACGGCGAGCGTGCCGTGGAGCTCGGCGATGCGCGTGCGCACGTCCCTGCGGGTGGCCTCCAGCAGCTCCTGGCGCGCTTCGAGGGTGTGCTCGCCCTCCCGTACCAGTTCGGCGTACCTGACCATGTCCGCGACCGGCATCCCGGTCAGCCGCAGCTTGCCGACGAAGGCGAGCCAGTCCAGGTCTCTGTTGCGAAACCGCCGCTGGCCGGTGTGCGAGCGGCCGACGTGCGGCATGAGGCCGATCCGCTCGTACCAGCGCAGGGTGTACGCCGTGAGCCCGGTGTGCGCCGCGACCTCGCTGATCGTGTAGTGGTCCTGGCCTTCGGGGCGGGGGTGCGCCCGGGGCGCCGCGACGCAGATGTCGGTGCGTGCGGGTGCGGTTTCCGTCACGGTCATGGCCTCCACGCTAGGACCTTGGAGTGCGCTCCAAGCAACCGTAAACCTGAAGAAGTTTCCGGCCGTGCACATTAGCCTCCGTCCCCATGAGCCCCGTACGCCGTGCCGACGCCGCCGACGCCGCGGAAGTCCTCCGCCTGCGCCAAGTGATGATCGACTCGGTCTTCCCCACCGGCACTCCCCCCAGCTCCCGACTTCGCCCGGGCGGGGAGGCGCACCCGTCCGACTGGCACACCGATTCCCTCCCCACCCTGCGCGGGAAACTGGCGGACCCGGACGGGAACTTCGCCGCCTTCGTCATCGACCACCCGGACCGGCCGGGGGCCCTGGCCGCGCTCACCGCCGGTACGGTCGAGTACCGCATCGGACGCTCCGGCAATCCGCACGGCGCCGTCGGTCACGTCTTCAGCGTCGCCACCGACCCGGACCAGCGCCGCCGCGGCCACGCCCGCGCGTGCATGGAGGCGCTGCTGGACTGGTTCCGCGAGCGCGGTGTGGTGAGCGTCGACCTCAACGCCTCCGAGGAGGCGGAGCCCCTCTACGCCTCGCTGGGCTTCGTCCGCAAGCCCGACCCCTCGATGCGGCTCAACCTCTAGGGCCTTTACGCTCGTATCCATGCAGAGCCTGGCGATGACCGAGAACTGGCCGGTACCCACCGCGGCGGCCGCCGTCGTACGGGCGGACGGCACCGTCGCCGCCGCGCACGGCCCGACCGCGCACCGCTTCCCGCTGGCGTCGGTCACCAAGCCGCTCGCCTCGTACGCCGCGCTCGTCGCGTACGAGGAGGGTGCCGTCGAGCTCGACGAGCCGGCCGGCCCCGAGGGGTCCACGGTCCGCCACCTCCTCGCCCACACCAGCGGCCTCGCCTTCGACGAGCACCGCGTGATGGCGCCCCCCGGCGAGCGCAGGCTCTACTCCAACGCGGGTTTCGAGGTCCTCGGCGACCACATCGCGAAGGCGACGGACATTCCCTTCGCCGAGTACCTGCGCCAGGCGGTGCTGGAGCCGCTGGGCATGACGGCCACGTCGCTGGACGGCTCGCCCGCCAAGGACGGCGTCTCGACCGTCGACGACCTGGCGCGGTTCGCCGCCGAACTCCAGGCCCCGCGCCTGCTCGACGCGCGCACGGTCGCCGAGGCCACCGCAGTCGTCCACCCGGGTCTGAAGGGCGTACTGCCCGGGTACGGCCACCAGAACCCGAACGACTGGGGCCTCGGTTTCGAGATCCGCGACTCCAAGTCCCCGCACTGGACGGGTGGTTCGTCCTCGCCGCGCACCTTCGGACACTTCGGCCAGTCCGGTACGTTCCTGTGGGTGGACCCGGACGCGGGGATCGCGTGCGTGGCACTGACGGACCGGGCGTTCGGGCCGTGGGCCGTCGAGGTCTGGCCGCAGTTCACGGACGCCGTGCTCGCCGAATTCGGCCCGGCCGCCGCCTAGACGCAGCCGGTGGCCGGCAGCGGGCCGTCGCTGCCGGTGAGAGCCACTTCCACCAGCCCCTCGGGGTCCTCGGCGTGTGCCGTCGTGCAGACCAGCTGCCGGACGGCGGTGGCGTCGAGTGAGCGCACCGCGAACGCGGTCGTGACCTGGACCGCCTCCGGCGCGCCCGGTACGGAGTGCTCCCGGGCCGCCGGCACCACCTCGACCGGCTTCGGGTCGGCGGGCAGCCGGGTGGTGAGCCCGGCGGCCCGCTCCTCCTCCGTGGGGCCGGCGAGCAGCGCGGCGAGTGCCTTGGCGGTCGGCGGGGGGCCGTTCCCCCAGTCGAGGGGCCTGGCCACGGGGACCGGCCTGCCGTCCGGTCCGGCGAAGAAGAGCAGCATCCTCTCCAACTGGTCGGGGACGACGGGGACGACGGCCGGGCCGCCCGCCTCGACCACTTCGCTGGCCTGGATCCCGCACCCGGCGAGCAGCAGCGACGCCGACGCCCACGCCGCGGCGGCGCGCACCCGCCTCACGCGGTCACCTCGCTCGTGGTGAGGGGTATCTCGACGGCGAAGACGGCGCCGCCGTCGGGGCCGTTCGCGGCCCGGACCGTACCGCCGTGCAGCCGTACGTTCTCCAGGGTGATGGCGAGTCCCAGGCCGCTGCCCGCCGAGCGGGTACGGGCCTGGTCGGCCTTGTAGAAGCGGTCGAAGACGTGCGGCAGCACGTCCGCGGGGATGCCGGGGCCCCGGTCGGCCACCTCGGTGACGAGCCAGTGCGTGGCCGCCCCGCCCGGCACGTCCGCCCCGCCCGGCACGTCCGCCCCGGCCGTTCCCGCGGCCGGGTTCCGCTCGCCCGTCCGGGTGCTCAGCCTGACGGTGACGGGCGGCCGGCCGTGCCGCAGGGCGTTGCCGACGAGGTTGGCGACCACGACGTCGAAACGCCGGGGGTCGAGCCGGACGCGGATGCCGTCGGGCAGATCGAGGACGATCTGCGCCGGGTCCGTCCAGTGCCGGTTCTGGAGGGTCCTGCGGATGGTCTCGGCCGCGTCGACCTCGTCGGTGTTCAGCTCGGCCGCGCGGGCGTCGAAGCGGGAGATCTCCATCAAGTCCTCGACCAGTACGGCGAGTTTGTCCGTCTCACTGCTGATCAGACGCACCGCCGCGGCCGTGTCCGGGTCCAAGCCGGCCGCGTCCTCGTCGAGCAGCTCGGTGACGGCGAGCATCCCGGCGAGCGGGGTGCGCAGTTCGTGGGAGACGTCGGAGGCGAAACGGCGGGCGCGGGCCTCGGCGCGCTGGAGTTCGTCCACGGAGCGTTCGAGCGCGGCGGTGGACTCGTTGAACGTACGGGCGAGTTCGGACAGTTCCCCGCCGCCCTTGACCGGGATACGGGTGTCGAGCCGGCCCCGGCCGAGGCTGCGGGCCGCCTGCCGCAGGTCGCGGACCGGGCGCAGCACACTGCGTGCGGCGAGGAGGGCGGGCACCAGGGCGATCGCGAGCGCCGGCAGCGCGCCGTCCCGTGCGGCGACGACCATGGCGTCGATGTTGGCCTGCTCGTCGGTCAGCTGCATGACGGCGTAGAAGGTGAGTCCGGTGGGCCGTACCGTCCGGCCTCCCGTGCCGGTCTGGGCGGTCTTGAAGACGACCGGCACGACCATGGTCAGGTAGGGCTCGCCGTTCTTGACGACCCGCTGGAAGCTGCCGTGCGGGGTGCCCCGGGCCTGGCGGCGCAGCTCGGGCGTGATGACGGTGGAGGTGGGGTTCGTGCCGGAGGAGATCCGGACCGACCCGTACTCGACGTACACCCACCAGTTGCGGGGCTTCCCCTGCCGGGCGAGCCCGCGGACCATTCCCTGCATCTGCTCGCTGTTGGGCGGCAGGTTGACCTGGAGTTCCTGGATCTGGTCGCGGAAGGACGAGACGGCCGTGTCCTGCGCCTGTTCCAGGATGGCGTTGCGCGCCTCGCGGTAGGTGAGGGCGGCGGTGGTGCCGCAGCCGACCGCGGCGACGAGCAGGAAGGCGAGGACGAGCCGCGTCCGCAGCCCGGAGATCAGCACAGCGGTCCGAAGCGGTAGCCGAAGCCGCGCAGGGTCTGGATGTAACGGGGGCTGCCCGGGACGTCCTCGATCTTGTTGCGCAGGCGCCGTACGCACGCGTCGACGAGCCGCGCGTCGCCGTGGTAACTGTGCTCCCAGACGTGTTCCAGCAACTGCTGCCTGCTGAAGACCTGTTCCGGGGAGGCGCAGAGGTGGAGCAGCAGTTTCAGTTCGGAGGGGGCCAGGGCGAGGCGTTCGCCGTTCTTGGCGACGGTGAGCCCGGCCCGGTCGACGGCGAGTTCGCCGTGGAACTCCACGGCGGGCCGGGCGCCGCCCGGGTCCTCGATGCGGCGCAGCACCGCCCGTATGCGGGCCTCGATCACTTCGGTGCGGGCCGGCTTGACGATGTAGTCGTCGGCGCCCGCCTCCAGACCGATGACGACGTCGAAGTCGTCGCCGCGGGCGGTGAGCATGATGATCGGCAGCTGGCTGCTCTCACGCACCCTCCGGCAGACCTGGACGCCGTTCATGCCGGGCAGCATCAGGTCGAGCAGCAGCAGGTCGGGCCGGAACTCGGCGAGGGCGGCGAGTCCGTCCTCGCCGGTGGCGGCGGTCCGTACGTCGTGGCCGCGACGCCGCAGCCCGAGTTCGACCCCTTCCCGTACGGAAGGATCGTCTTCTATCAGGAGCACGCGTGGCATCTGTGGAGTATCCCAAGGGGTCGTCGGATGATCGTCGCGGCGCTCACGGCCGGCCGCTCACCGCTTCGCCGGGCGCAGCCGCCGGGCCGCGCCCGAGAGCAGGGCCTCGACTTCCGTCAGGCGCAGGGGCCTTGCCAGCACGGCGAACACCGCGACGATCGCGGCCACGCCCGCCGCCGTCGCCACCACGGCTCCCGCCCCGGCGGCTCGGCCGGCCGCGAGGTGGCCGAGCGTCGCGGCGGGCAGCGCGGCCGCCAGCAGCCGGGCGTGGGCGGCGAGAGCGGGTGAGCGTCCCGTCGTCCGGGCGGAGGGCAGCCGCCGGTGCAGGGTGTACGCGGTGAGCGCCCAGCCCGCGAAGAGCGCCAGCGAGTACGCCCCGGCCATGCCGGTGACCGCCCAGCGCGCCGGCAGCAGCAGGTACGCGGCCGTGGACAGGCCCGCGTTGAGCCCGGCGATCAGGAGATTGAGGAGGAAGGGGGTGCGGGTGTCGCGCAGCGCGTAGAAGGCGCGGGAGAGGACGTACTGGCCGGAGAAGGCGATCAGGCCCGGTGCGAAGGCCGTCAGGATGCCGGCCATCACCGCGATGTCGTCGGCGCCGGTCCTGCCGTGCTGGAAGACGGCCGCCGTCACCGGCTGCGCCAGGACGAGGAGCGCGCAGGCCGCCGGGACGACGGCGGCGGCGCTGGTGCGCAGCGCGTACGAGACGTCGCGGCGTACGGCGGCCCCGTCCCCTTCGGCCGCCGACCCGCTCATCCGGGGCATCAGCGCGGTGACCAGCGAGACCGTCACGATCCCGTGCGGCACGGCCCACAGGAGGTAGGCGTTGTTGTACGCGCTGAAGCCCGCGCCGTCGATGCCGAGGTCCACCGCCCGCTGCCCCGCCGCCGTGGCCAGCCGGGTCACGACCCAGTACGCGGCCTGGTTGGTGAGGACCAGCAGCACCAGCCAGCCGGCCGCGCGCATCGGCCTCGTCAGCCCGCTGCCCCGCCAGTCGAACCGGGGCCGCCAGCGGAAGCGGGCGGCGCGCAGGGCGGGGAGGAGCGCGAGGGCCTGGACGGCGATGCCGGCCGTGGTGCCCCAGCCGAGCAGGGCGGTCTCGGCCGGGGTGAGGGCGCCCCGGGAGCCCGTCACGAGGTAGAGCGCGAAGACCGCTGTGACCACGACGTTGTTGAGGACCGGCGTCCACATCATCGCGCCGAACCGGCCGCGCGCGTTGAGGATCTGGCCGAGCAGCGTGAACAGACCGAGGAAGAAGATCTGCGGCAGGCAGTAGCGGGCGAAGGCGACCGTCATGGTGGCCTGCGCGCCCGTGTAGTCGGTGTACGCGCCGACGATCGCGGGCGCCGCGAGGACGGCGCCCGCGGTGATCGCGAGCAGCGCCACCACGCAGACGGTGAGCAGCCGGTCGGTGTACGCGGCGCCGCCGTCCTCGTGCTCCTTGGCGGCCTTGACCAGCTCCGGTACGAAGACGGCGTTGAGGGCGCCGCCGAGCAGCAGCATGTAGACGATGGTGGGGACGGAGTTGCCGACCGCGTAGCCGTCGGCGGTCAGGCCGATGCCGAGGGCCGCCGCGACGACGGCGGACCGTATGAAACCGGTGGCGCGCGAGACCACCGAGCCCGCGGCCATGAGGGCTCCGCTGCGCAGCACGGACGAAGGCGCTCGCCCGGCGAGCGACGTGGCGCTCACCGGCGGGCCAGGTATGCCTGGAAGGCCCGGTACAGCGTGTGGTTGGCAGTGCCGCTCATCGGTGTTTCCCACTCCCCCAGTGTTTCGACGACCTGTCCGCCGGTGCCGAGCTTCCAGCGCAGCAGCCCGTGGCCGCGGTCGTCGGGATCGAGGGTGGAGGGTATCCCGCGCATGTCGTAGACGTCGGCGCCGTGTGCGTGGGCGTCCTGGATCATGCGCCACTGCAGGGCGTTGGAGGGGCGCACCTCGCGCCGGTGATCGGCGGAGGCCCCGGTCTGGTACCAGACCCGGCGGCCCACCGTGATCATCGTGTGGGCGGCGAGGACCTCGCCCCGGTGGCGGGCGAGGTAGAGCTTCATCCGGCCCGGCTCCTCGGCGTTGAGGGTCTCGTACTGCTGCCGGTAGTACGCGAGCGAGCGGCCGAGCCGGAACCCGTCGCGCTCCTCGGTGATCCGCAGCAGCCGGTAGAACTCGGGGAGGTCGGCGGCGCCTCCCACGGCCACCTCGACGCCGGACTTCTGCGCGCGGCGGACGTTGCGCCGCCACTCCTGGTTGAGCCCCCGCCAGAGGTCGTCGGTGGTGCGCCCGGCGAGCGGGACGTGGAAGACGAGACGCGGCTGGGCGTCCCCGTCGCCCTCGCCGCCGGGGCCGTCGCCGCCGCAGCGGCGCCAGCCGCGCGCCCGCAGTCGCTCGGACACGGCGGTGCCGAGGGGGTCGACCTCGCAGGCGAGAACGTCCGGGAGGCGCCGGCCGGGGCCGGTGAGCGACTTGAGCCGGGCGGCGTTCCAGCGGCGGAAGACGGGCGAGGGACCGATGCGTACGGCGAAGACTCCGGCCGCCCGCAGATGGTGCAGCAGCGGGGTGAGCCAGCCGTCCAGGTCCGGATCGTCCCAGTTCGCGTACGGCCCTTCGGGCAGGTAGGCGAAGTACTTGCGGGTGCCGGGGAAGGGGCGGAGCAAGGCCAGCGCGACCCCGGTCAGTCCCTGCGCGCCGGGAGCGCCGGGCCCCTCCCCGGGCCCCCAGCCGATCAGCCGGGGCTGCCACCCCTCCTTGACACCGGCCCAGGACGGGCACTGCAGAAAGCTGGGGCCCGAGGGCTCCGCCGCGCGGGACGCGAGGAACGCGCGGTAGGTATCGGCGGTGACGGGCCCCAGCCGTGTTTCCTGGCCTCGACCGGCCGCCGTCACAAGCAGCGCTGACACAACGTGAGCCTCCGTTTTCCGCCCCCGGTGGGTGGGACGGACAGGAGATTCGCAGCCGTCCGTGATCGTGCCGCACGGCGAATGTGACCGGACGACGACCGTTTCCCTGCAACCGCCGTCACATGGCCGCCGAGACGGTTTCCGGCGTTTTCCGCGGCCTAGAGTCCGGGCATCCCACCTTTCTCCGGAGGCTTCCCTTGAGTCATATACGTGCGCGTTCGGCTGCCGTGGCCGTCGTACTGGGCGCCGCACTCTGCGCCTGCTCGGCCGGCGCCGAAAGCGTCTCGCCGCCGGCCGGCGCGAAACCCGGCGGCGGCCAGGACCGCCCGGCCGTCGTCACCGTGACACCGGACGGCAAGGGCGCGGCCGCCGGGAAGCCGGTCGTGGTCAGGGCGGAGGGCGGCACGCTGTCCTCCGTGACGGTCACCGACGCCGCGGGCAAGCGGCTCACCGGCCGGAAGGCGGCCGGGGAGGCGTCCTGGACGTCGGACCGCAAGGCGGTGCCCGGTACGACGTACACGGTGGAGGCGAAGACCCGCTCCGGGGGCGGCCGGAAGGCCACGGCCAGAAGGTCGTTCACCACCGCCGCCGCGGACCGGGTCAACAAGCTCTCGCTGGCGCCGGGCAAGAACACCACGGTCGGCGTCGGCCAGCCGCTGTCGGTCGTCTTCGACCACCCGGTCGCCCACAAGGCCGACGTCGAGAAGCAGCTCAAGGTCACCACCTCGAACGGCACCGAGGGCTCCTGGGGCTGGATCCGCGACCACTCCGGCAAGGACCGCGCCGACTGGCGCCCCCGGGAGTACTGGAAGGCGGGTACGGAGGTCACCCTCGACGCGCAGCTCAACGGCACCGACTCGGGACGGGCCGGCGGCTGGTTCGTCCGCGACTACCGGACCGGCTTCACCGTCGGCGCCCGCCAGGTCGTACGGGTCGACCTCGACCGCAAGCGGCTCACCCTGGAACGGGACGGGAAGAAGCTGCGGGAGATCCCCGTCTCCGGCGGCACCCCCGGCGGCGACAAGCGGTCCTGGAAGGGCACCGCCGTACTCATGGCGAAGGAGGGCACCATCAACATGCGCTCCGAGACCGTGGGCCTGGGCGACGCCTACGACAAGATGGTCGACCACTCGATGCGTCTGACCTGGTCGGGGATGTACGCGCACGCCGCGCCCTGGAACGCCGCCCACTTCGGCAACGCCAACATGAGCTCGGGCTGCATCGGCATGAGCGATTCCGACGCGGCGTACTTCTACGGCCGGGTCCGGGTGGGCGACCCGTTCGAGATCAAGGGCGCGGACACCAAGGGGACGGTCGCCGAGGGCAACGGCTACGGCGCGTGGAACGTGTCCTGGGAGCGGTGGAAGGCCAAGAGCGCACTGCGCGGCTGACGCGCCGTCAGCCGCTCATCTCCCACAGCAGCACCTCGGCGGGGGCGGCGGCCGCCACCAGCTCCAGGCCGTCCGCCCCGGTGATCCGGGCCGCGTCGCCGGGCCCCAGCTCGTGCTCCCCGAGGCCGAAGCGGCCCCGTACGACATGGACGTACACCAGCGGCGCGTCCGGGACCGCCGTCCGCCCGCCGGCCCCGGGGCGCCGCACGTGCAGCAGCGCGCCGGCCGCCGGCAGGGCGTACGGCGTGGCGTCGGCGATGCCGCGCACGACCTCGTACGAGGGTTCGCCGCCGGGGCCCCGCGGCGCCAGCCACATCTGCACGAAGACCAGCGGTCCCTCGCCGTCGTTGCGCTCCACGTGCCGGACCCCGGCGCCCGAGCTGAGCCGCTGCACGTCCCCGGGGCGTACGACGGTGGAGTGCCCGGCCGAGTCGCGGTGGGTCAGCTCGCCCTCCACCACCCACGTCACGATCTCGGTGTGGCTGTGCGGGTGCTCGTCGAATCCGGCGCCGGGCGCGAGACGCTCCTCGTTGCAGGCGAGGACCGCGCCGAAGCGGAGGTGGTCGGGGTCGTAGAAGTGCCCGAAGGAGAAGGCGTGGAGGGACTCGATGCCGGCGGGGGCGTCGCCCCCGCGGAAGCGGTCCGCGGAGCGCCGTACAGAAATCACAGGGACCACCGTAGCCCCGGCCCGCCGGGCCGCGGTTCCGATAAGGCAGTCTTGTCCCGTGCCCCAACCCGAACCCGATCCTGAGCAGCCCGCCGCGAACGCCGCCCACCCGCACACCGCGACCCTGCGCCGGCTGGAGAAGTCCTCCGGCCGCCTCGCCGCGAACGCGATCGCCCGCATGGACGAGACACTGCCGTGGTACCGGGCCATGCCGCCGGAGAACCGGTCGTGGATCGGCCTGGTCGCCCAGGCCGGCATCGCCGCGTTCACCGAGTGGTTCCGGCATCCCGAGACCCCGCAGGCCATCTCCACCGACGTCTTCGGCACCGCGCCCCGTGAGCTGACCCGGGCGATCACCCTGCGCCAGACCGTCGAGATGGTGCGTACGACGATCGAGGTCATGGAGACCGCGATCGAGGAGGTCGCGGCGCCGGGCGACGAGTCGGTCCTGCGCGAGGCCCTGCTCGTGTACGCCCGCGAGATCGCCTTCGCGACCGCCCAGGTGTACGCGCAGGCCGCCGAGGCCCGTGGCGCCTGGGACGCCCGCCTGGAATCCCTCGTCGTGAACGCGGTGCTGTCCGGCGAGGCCGACGAGGGCGCGGTCTCCCGCGCGGCGGCGCTGGGCTGGAACTCCCCGGAGCACGTCTGCGTCGTCCTCGGCACCGCGCCCGACGGCGACTCCGAGCTGACGGTCGAGGCGATCCGGCGGGCCGCCCGGCACGCCAAGCTCCAGGTCCTGACCGGGGTGCTCGGCAGCCGTCTGGTCGTCATCGCGGGCGGCAGCGACAACCCGCTCCAGGTCGCGAAGGGCCTGATCGGCCCGTACGCGGCGGGCCCCGTGGTCGCCGGGCCCGTGGTCCCGGACCTGCTCGCCGCCACCCGGTCCGCGCAGGCCGCCGCCGCCGGGCTCAAGGCGTGCCAGGCCTGGCAGGACGCCCCGCGTCCGGTCCTCGCGGACGATCTCCTCCCCGAGCGGGCCATCGCGTCGGATCCTGCCGCGCGGGAGCAGCTGGTGGAGGAGATCTACAGACCGCTGGAGGAGGCGGGGTCGGCGCTGCTGGAGACACTGAGCGTGTACCTGGAGCAGGCGAGCAGTCTCGAAGGCGCGGCGCGGATGCTCTTCGTGCACCCCAACACCGTGCGCTACCGGCTCCGACGTGTGACGGACGTCACCGGTTGGTCACCCTCCGACGTCCGTTCCGCGTTCACGCTGCGGATCGCCCTCATCCTGGGGCGCCTGGCCGACGGAGATTCACAGCCCTAGACTTTTGTCGCAATCCAACAATTCCCCCGACGGTTCTTGGTCCCTGTCCCCACGGGCCCGCACAGCCGTCCACAAGAGAGAGTGTGAGGGTGCTCGTACTCGTCGCTCCCGGCCAAGGCGCCCAGACGCCCGGCTTCCTGACTCCCTGGCTCGACCTCCCCGGCGCCGCCGACCGGCTCGCCGCGTGGTCCGACGCCATCGGGCTCGACCTTGTCCACTACGGCACGCAGGCCGACGCGGACGCGATCCGCGACACGGCCGTCGCACAGCCTCTGCTGGTCGCCGCCGGCCTGCTGTCGGCCGCCGCGCTGGACGCCCGTACCGACGTCTCGGCGGTCGCCGGCCACAGCGTCGGTGAGATCACCGCCGCCGCGTACGCCGGCGTGCTCACCGAAGAGGCCGCGCTCGGCTTCGTACGCACCCGCGGCCTGGGCATGGCCGAGGCCGCGGCCGTCACCGAGACCGGTATGTCGGCGCTCCTCGGCGGTGACCCCGAGGTCGTCGCCCCGCACCTGGAGAGGCTCGGCCTGACCCCGGCGAACGTGAACGGCGCGGGCCAGATCGTGGCCGCCGGCACGCTGGAGCAGCTCGCCGCGCTGGAGGCGGACAAGCCCGAGGGCGTACGCCGCGTCGTACCGCTCAAGGTCGCCGGCGCGTTCCACACGCACCACATGGCTCCCGCGGTCACCGAGCTGGGCAAGGCGGCGCAGGACCTGGCCGTCTCCGACCCGGCCGTCACGTACGTCTCGAACGCCGACGGCAAGGCCGTCTCCACCGGCTCCGAGGTCGTCGCACGTCTGGTCAGCCAGGTCTCCAACCCGGTCCGCTGGGACCTGTGCATGGAGACCCTCAAGGAGCTGGGCACCACCGCGCTCATCGAGGTCTGCCCCGGCGGAACGCTGACGGGGCTCGCCAAGCGCGCACTGCCCGGTGTGAAGACGCTCGCGCTCAAGTCCCCCGACGACCTCGACGCGGCCCGCGCGCTCATCGCTGAGCACGCGGCGCGATAGGAGCCCGAGAGCATGTCGAAGATCAAGCCCAGCCAGGGCGCCCCGTACGCGCGGATCATGGGTGTCGGCGGTTACCGTCCGACCCGTGTCGTGCCCAACGAGGTGATCCTCGAGACGATCGACTCCTCCGACGAGTGGATCCGCTCCCGCTCCGGCATCGTGACCCGCCACTGGGCCTCCGACGAGGAGACCGTGGCCACGATGTCGATCGAGGCCGCGGGCAAGGCACTGGCCGACGCCGGGATCACCGCCGAGCAGGTCGACGGCGTCATCGTCTCCACCGTCTCGCACTTCAAGCAGACCCCGGCCGTCGCGACCGAGATCGCGGACAGGATCGGCGCGAACAAGCCCGCCGCCTTCGACATCTCGGCCGGATGCGCCGGCTTCGGCTACGGCCTGACCCTCGCCAAGGGAATGGTTGTCGAAGGCAGTGCGCAGTACGTCCTCGTCATCGGCGTGGAACGGCTCTCGGACCTGACCGACCTGGAGGACCGCGCGACGGCCTTCCTGTTCGGCGACGGTGCGGGCGCGGTCGTCGTCGGCCCCGCGCAGGAACCGGCCATAGGCCCGACCGTGTGGGGTTCCGAGGGCGACAAGTCCGAAACCATCAAGCAGACCGTTCCGTGGTCGGACTACCGCAACGGCGGTGAGGTCGCGAAGTTCCCGGCCATCACGCAGGAGGGCCAGGCGGTCTTCCGCTGGGCCGTCTTCGAGATGGCGAAGGTCGCCCAGCAGGCGCTGGACGCGGCCGGGATCACCGCGGACGACCTGGACGTCTTCATTCCGCACCAGGCGAACATGCGGATCATCGACTCGATGGTGAAGACTCTGAAGCTGCCGGAGCACGTCACGGTCGCCCGTGACGTCGAAACCACCGGCAATACCTCGGCCGCCTCGATTCCGCTCGCGATGGAGCGGCTCCTGGCGACCGGGCAGGCGAAGAGCGGCGACACCGCGCTGGTCATCGGCTTCGGGGCGGGTCTCGTCTACGCCGCGACGGTCGTTACCCTCCCCTAGGCACGTCCGGACCGTTCCGGGCCTGCCGCTTCACCCCATTCCCTCAGCCCAACACGAAGGAGCGCCACAATGGCCTTCACCCAGGAAGAGATCGTCGACGGCCTCGCCGAGATCGTCAACGAGATCGCCGGTATCCCCACCGAGGACGTCCAGCTGGACAAGTCCTTCACCGACGACCTGGACGTCGACTCGCTGTCCATGGTCGAGGTCGTCGTCGCCGCCGAAGAGCGCTTCGACGTCAAGATCCCGGACGAGGACGTCAAGAACCTCAAGACGGTCGGCGACGCCGCCGACTACATCGCGCAGCACCAGGTCTCCAAGGCCTGAGCCTGACATGCGTCTGTCGCCGCCCGGCGGTGGCGCCGTGAAAATTCAGCACCCTCTACACGTGGAGAAAGAATTCCTGTGAGCCCGACCAATCGCACCGTGGTCGTCACCGGTATCGGCGCAACAACACCGCTGGGTGGCGACGCCGCATCGACCTGGGAAGGTCTGATGGCAGGGCGCTCCGGCGTCAAGCCCCTGGAAGGCGAGCGCTTCGCCGAACTTCCCGTCCGTATCGCGGCCCCCGCGGCCGTCGACCCGGGCGACGTACTGCCCCGGCCCCTGGCCCGCAAGCTGGACCGTTCGGCGCAGTTCGCGCTGATCGCGGCCCGCGAGGCGTGGGCCGACGCCGGTTACACCGGCAAGGCGGGCGAGGACGACAAGATCCAGCCCAACCGTCTCGGTGCGGTCATCGCCTCCGGCATCGGCGGCGTCACCACCCTGCTCGACCAGTACGACGTGCTGAAGGAGAAGGGCGTACGCCGCGTCTCCCCGCACACCGTTCCCATGCTCATGCCGAACGGCCCCTCCGCCAACGTCGGCCTGGAGGTCAACGCCCAGGCGGGCGTGCACACCCCGGTCTCCGCGTGCGCTTCCGGCGCCGAAGCCATCGGCTACGCCGTCGAGATGATCCGTACCGGCCGCGCCGACGTGGTCGTCGCCGGCGGCACGGAGGCGGCGATCCACCCGCTGCCCATCGCCGCCTTCGCCAACATGATGGCGATGTCCAAGAGCAACGACGAGCCCCAGAAGGCGTCGCGTCCGTACGACACGGGCCGGGACGGCTTCGTCCTCGGCGAGGGCGCGGGTGTCGTCGTCCTGGAGTCGGCCGAACACGCGGCCGCGCGTGGCGCCCGGGCGTACTGCGAGGTGGTGGGCCAGGGTCTGTCCGCGGACGCCCACCACATCGCGCAGCCCGAGCCGACCGGCCGCGGCATCGCCGTCGCCATGCAGAACCTGATCGACGACAGCGGGCTCAAGCCGTCCGAGATCGTGCACCTCAACGCGCACGCCACCTCGACCCCGCAGGGCGACGTCGCGGAGATCAAGGCCCTGCGCCGGGTCCTCGGTGACGACCTCGACCACGTGGCGATCTCCGCCACGAAGTCGATGACCGGTCACCTGCTCGGTGGCGCCGGCGGCATCGAGACCGTCGCGACGGTCCTGGCGCTGCACCACCGGACGGCTCCGCCGACCATCAACGTCGACGACCTGGACGCCGACGTGGACGCGGACATCGTGCGGGACAAGCCGCGCGCACTGCCCGAGGGAACGATCGCCGCGATCAACAACTCGTTCGGCTTCGGCGGCCACAACGTGGTGCTGGCCTTCCGTACGGTCTGATCCGCACACAGCGGCACGGCGGCACGGACGAAGGTCCTGCCGGGAGCTCGCAGGCTCCCGGCAGGGCCTTCGTCCCGTATGCGGCCCTGTCGCCCCGTCAGACGACCTGGTGGAGCCAGCGGACGGGAGCGCCCTCGCCCGCGTACCTGAAGGGCTCCAGTTCGTCGTCCCACGGCTTGCCGAGCAGCTTGGCGACCTCGGCCTCCAGATCGGTCTCGCCGCCGACCGAACGGGCGAGGGCGGCGCGCAGCCGGTCCTCGGGGATCAGGATGTCGCCGTGCATGCCGGTGACGGCGTGGAAGATGCCGAGTCCGGGCGTGGAGCTGTAGCGCTCGCCCTCCGCCGTGGGGGACGGTTCGGCCGTCACTTCGAAGCGCAGCAGATGCCAGCCGCGCAGGGCGGAGGCGAGTCTGGAGGCGGTGCCCGGCTGGGCCTGCCAGGAGAACTCGGCTCTCCAGGTGCCGGGCGAGGCCGGCTGTCTGATCCAGTCGAGATTGACCCGCACACCGAGTACGCCCGCTACTGCCCATTCGACGTGCGGGCACAGCGCGCGCGGTGCGGAGTGAACGTACAGAACTCCACGTGTCGTCACCGGGACCTCCAGTGTGGGACGAGGTTCGCCTTCCCCAGCGGCCTCGCGCCCGTACCGCCTCTTCCCGGTCGGCTCCCGAGGTTGTCAACAGTAAACAGCATCGGGAGTGAATCTCCTGAAAAGGGACAGTATGTGACGTGATGTAATTTACCGGTGCCCCGGATGGGCGAAGCGCTGCTGGTTCGACGGGGAAAAACTACCGTGCGGCGGCGCCCGGCGGGTGACGTACTGTCGGTCCGGGGTGCCGTGAACACGAAGCTTTCACTCGCCAGGGCGCCCGCACGACGCCACGGAGGGGACCACGGGATGCGGGAGAGCCGTCACAGCCGCCGGCCGCGCGCCGCCGTCGCCACCGCGACAGCGGCACTGCTCGTCCTCCTGGGCGGGCTCGCGGGGTGCGACGCGGGGAACAACGACGCGGACGGGGGCGGCTCGCCGGCGGGGCCGCGGCCCGCTCCCCGGCCCACTCCGGTGTGGGACCGCAGCCCGGCGTCCATCGCCGCCGTCGGGGATTCGATCACGCGCGGTTTCGACGCGTGCGCGGTGCTCGCGGACTGCCCCGAGGTGTCCTGGGCGACGGGTACGGACGCCACGGTGCGCAGCGTGGCGCTGCGGCTGCTCGGCAAGGCGGGTGTGGCCGCGCGTACCTGGAACCACGCGAAGTCGGGGGCGCGGATCGCCGAGCTGCCGGAGCAGATGACGCGGGCTGTCGCGGACGAACCGGAGCTGGTGACGGTCATGGTGGGCGCGAACGACGCCTGCCGCGACGACGTGTCGCACATGACATCGGTGGCTGACTTCCGTACGCACTTCGAGACCTCGGTGAAGAAGCTGCGCAAGGAACTGCCCACGTCGCAGCTGTACGTGTCGAGCGTGCCGGACCTGAAGCGGCTGTGGTCCCAGGGGCGCGGGAACCCGCTCGGAAAGCAGATCTGGGAGCTGGGCCTCTGCCAGTCGATGCTGGGCTCGCCGGACGCGATGGACGCGGCGGCGGTGGCGCGGCGGGAGTCGGTGCGGGACCGGGTCGTCGCGTACAACGAGGTGCTGAAGGACGTGTGCGGGAAGGACGCGCGCTGCCGGTACGACGGCGGGGCGGTCTTCGAGTACCGGTTCACCGGCGCGCAGTTGAGCCCCTGGGACTGGTTCCACCCGAGCAGGAACGGGCAGGAACGGCTGGCGGAGATCGCGTACCGCAACATCACGGCCGAGGAACCCCCGGCGTAGACCGTTCGCATAGGGTTTCGGGTCATGAATGCGGAACTCTTCGGCACGCTCGACGACGGCACGCCCGTCCACCGCTGGGTCCTGGAACGGGACGGGGTGGTGGTGCGCGTCCTGACGTACGGCGGGATCGTCCAGTCGGTGGAAGTACCGGACCGGGACGGGCGGGTGGGCGCTGTCGCGGTCGGGTTCGACCGTCTCGCCGGCTACCTGGAGCGCCCGGAGCCGTACTTCGGGGCGCTGGTCGGCCGGTACGCGAACCGGATCGCGGGCGCGGCTTTCGAGCTGGACGGGCGGACGTACGCCCTGGCGCGCAACAGCGCGCCGGACAACAGCCTGCACGGCGGCGAGCGCGGTTTCGACAAGCGGGTGTGGGACGCGGAGGCGGTGGCCCCGCACGGGGTACGGCTCTCGCGGGTCAGCCCCGACGGCGAAGAGGGCTTTCCGGGGCGGGTCGAGGTCTCGGCGACGTACACACTGGAGGAGGGCGGGGCGCTGCGGATCGCCTACCGGGCGGTGACGGACGCGCCGACCGTGGTGAACCTGACGAACCACACGTACTGGAGCCTCGGGAGCGGCGGCCCGTACGAACTGCGGCTCGCGGCCGGGGCGGTGACTCCGGTGGACGGGGGCGGGATACCGACCGGGGAGATCCGGCCGGTGGCCGGGTCGCGGTTCGACTTCCGTGAGGCGCGGGTGCTCGGGGACGGGTACGACCACAACTTCGTGCTGGACAAGGGTGTGACGGACGAGGCCGAGGTGGTGGGTGAGCTGTACGACCCGGGGTCGGGGCGCGTGGTGACCGTCGCGACGACCGAGCCGGGGGTGCAGGTGTACACGCCGGACGGGTTCGACGGGGTCGCGCTGGAGACCCAGCACTTCCCCGATTCACCGAACCGGCCGGAGTTCCCGGCGGTGGTCCTGCGGCCGGGTGAGGTCTTCGCCTCGGCGACGGTCTACGGGTTCGGGGTGCGGGGGTAGGCGGCGGGTACGGGTCCGGGGCCCCGCGGGGGCTTGTTCCCCGCCCGTCCCTTCCCGAGGCCGGGCCGTCCTGCCCTCCGGTCACGGGAAGAGGCGGGGTGGGGGAACAAGCCCCCGCGGCGGTTCAGTCCTCGATGTCCAGGGTCGCGGTCAGGCGGATGTCGGCGAGGGAACGGCCGGTCCGGACCTCGTACGTGCCGGGGACGAAGGACCAGGAGCCGGTCTCCTCGTCCCAGACCTCGAACGCGCGGCCCGGCAGCGCGATCCGCGCCTCCGCCCACTCGCCCGGCCCCGCCTCGACGCCCGCGAACCCCGCCAGCCAGCGCACCGGGCGCTCCACCGGGTCCGCCTGCGGCGCCAGGTAGACCTGGACGACCTCCCGGCCGGTGCGTGACCCGGTGTTGCGGACCCGGATCCTGGCCGTCGTGGGGGTCACCTCCAGGGACTCGTACTCCCAGGTGGTGTAGCCCAGGCCGTGGCCGAACGCGTACGCCGGGACGGCGCCGGCCCTGTCCCAGGCGCGGTAGCCGATGAACAGGCCCTCGTCGTAGCGCAGTTCGCCCCCCGTCGGCACGACCTGCGTCACCGGTGCGTCGGTGAGGGCGGCCGGCCAGGTGGTGGGCAGCCGCCCGCCCGGCTCGGCGGCGCCGAGCAGCACGTCGGCGAGCGCGGCGCCGCCCTCCTGACCGGGGAACCAGCTGAGCAGTACCGCCGCCACGTCCTCGCGCCACGGCATCTCCACCGGGGAGCCGGAGTTGACGACCACGACGGTGTTCGGGTTGGCGGCGGCCACCGCGCGGACCAGGTCGTCCTGGCGGCCCGGCAGGCGCAGGTCCGTACGGTCGAAGCCCTCCGACTCGACGCGCTCGGTCGTGGCGACCACGACGACCGCCACATCGGCGTCGCGGGCCGCTTCGACGGCCTCGGCGATCAGTTCGTCGGCGTCGCGCCGCGGCGCCCCGTGCAGGAACGAGAACATGACCGCCGGGAGCGGGGCGCCGGCCGTTCCCGTGACGGGGTGGACGAGGGAGACCTCGACCGGCTCGCCCGCGGTGAGGCGGACGCGGCCGCGCTCGGCCGGGGCGCCGAAGAACGCCTCGAAGGGGTCGCCCTCGTCGCCCATTTCCTGGACGCCGTCGTAGAGCACCTCGCCGGCGACGGTCAGCGTGAACGCGCCGAGGCCGCGGGTGCCGAAGGCGTGCTCGCCGCTCTCGCGCGGGGTGAAGGTGCCCCTGACCTCGACGCTGTGGAGTGTCTCGTGGGTGACGCCGTCCGGCAGGTCGTCGCCGATCCACTGCACCTGCCCGCCGGGAAGCGGGCGCGTACCGATGATGCCGCCGGCGGCGTCGCGGCAGACGGCCCGGAGGGCGAACCCCTTGCCGGCGGGGCCGAGTTCGTCGCTGGGGTCGGCCCCGACGGCGTAGGCCGGGGCGGAGTCCGCGAGGGCGGCGGTGAGGCCGTCGAGAGGGGCGACGACCCGCTCGGGGAAGACGGTGGCGGAGCCGCCGCCCAGGATGCGCGCGTCGCGGGCCGCCGCGCCGATGAGGGCGAGCTTGCGGAGCTTGGAGGGGTCGATGGGGAGGGCGTGGTTCTCGTTGCGCAGGAGGACGAACGCGCGGCGGGCCACCTCGCGGGCCAGCGCCTGCCCGTCGATCGCGGCCGGCGGTTCGGTGACGACGGGCGGGGCGCCTTCCAGGGCGCCGACGCGGGCGGCGAGCCGCAGGACGTTGCGTACGGCGCCGTCGACGGCGGACTCGTCGACCTCGCCCGACCTGACCGCGCCGGCGAGCGCCTCGCCGTAGACCGTGGCGGGGCCCGGCATGGCGACGTCGAGGCCGCCTTCGATACCGCCGGTGGTGGAGCGGGCCGCCGTCCAGTCGGAGACGACGAAGCCGTCGAAGCCCCACTCGCCGCGCAGCACCTCGTTCTGGAGGTGGCGGTGCTCGGTCATGGTGACGCCGTTGACCTGGTTGTACGCCGCCATGACGCCCCAGGGGCGGGCGTTCTTGACGATGGCCTCGAAGGGCGCCAGGTACAGCTCGCGCAGGGGGCGGGGGTCGATGACGTTGTCGACGGTGAAGCGGTCGGTCTCGGCGTCGTTGGCGACGAAGTGCTTGACGGTCGTGCCGACGCCGCCGTCCTGGACGCCCTTCACGTAACCCGAGCCGATCTCGCCGGTGAGGTACGGGTCCTCGGAGCAGCACTCGAAGTGCCGGCCGCCGAGCGGCGAGCGGTGCAGGTTCACGGTCGGCGCGAGGAGGACGTGCACACCCTTGCGGCGGGCCTCCTGGGCGAGCAGGCGGCCGACGCGGCGCGCGAGCTCCGGGTCCCAGGTCGCGGCGAGCGCGGTCGGCGACGGCAGCGCGACCGACGGGTCGTCGGCGGTCCAGCGGACACCGCGGACGCCGACCGGGCCGTCGGACATGACCAGGGACTTCAGGCCGATCTCGGGGAGCGCGGGAAGCGACCACATGTCCTGGCCGGCGAGCAGGCGGGTCTTGGCGTCCAGGCCGAGCCTGCCGAGGGCCGCTTCGACGGCCTCCTCGCGCATCCGGCCGGCGTCCTGGGTGGGGGGTTCGACTGCCACGGCGGTACCTCCTCGTCGAAGTCCTGCTGGTGCCTCCATCGTCACGCGTCCACTTGTAGGCCGGTAGGGTTCGTTACCCTTCCGAGATTTACGGGGATGGCGTACCGTCCTGCCAGCACGTACGAGGGGAAGGAACCGGGGCGATGGCCAGGGCCAGGAGCCAGGAGCGGCGGGCGGAGATCCTCCGCGCGGCCCGCGAAGTGATCGCCGAACGCGGCTACCGGGGAGCGTCGGTGAGCGCGGTCGCCGAGCGCGTGGGCCTGACCCAGCAGGGGCTGCTCCACTACTTCCCCACCAAGGAGGCCCTGCTCGTCGCCGTCCTGGAGGAGCGCGACCAGTGGGACACCGGCGGCCCGGGGCGCGGTACCGGGGTCTGGCGGCCGGACCTGCTCGACTCGCTGGTGGAGTACAACGCGATGCGCCCCGGCGTCGTACAGACCTTCTCCGCGCTGCTCGGCGAGAGCGTGACCGATGACCACCCGGCGCGGGAGTTCTTCACTCACCGCTACGCCCAGGTCCGCGGGGACATGGCGGCCGCCCTGCGCGCCGAGTACGGTGACCGGCTGCCCGGCGGGCTGACGCCGGAACGGGCGGCGCCGCTTCTGGTGGCGGTCATGGACGGGCTCCAGTACCAGTGGCTGCTCGATCCGCAGGAGGTGGACATGCCGGCCGCCTTCCGCGACTTCCTCTCCCTCCTGCGGCGCGAGCCCGCCCCGTAGCGCACGGCGCAGGTGTACCGGGATACTTCCGCCACCCGACGGAAGGATCACCCGTGTCCCCGATACGCCCGGCACGTCTCCGGCGCCACGCACTCGGCGTCGCGTTCCTCACGCTCGTCCCCCTCCTCGGGGCGCTGCCCGCCACGGCGGCGGAGCCGGTGTCGGTGGATCCGGCCACCGTCGAGGAGCAGCGGCTGGAACGGGCCGCGCCGCAGGAGATCCTGCGGCGCAGCGGATTCGACACCGTGGCGGCGGACTTCGGGAGGACGCTGAGCGGTGCGCGGTCGTACGCCGCGGCCGAGCGGACCGTCGTACGGCACGGATCGCGGCTGTGGCAGCGCGCCGTGGACCGGGCGCAGGGGCGGGGCCCGGCGGAACACGGAGGGCGCGAAGCGCTTTCCCGGAAGGACGGTGGCGGGCGACGGGCGGACCTGAGCCGGGACGACGACCGGCCGCTGTACTGGGCGCGGCTGGGCATGACCCGCGAACTGCGGCAGTGGCAGGCGCCGTTCGGGCTCTCCGGTGCGGCGCGGGCGAAACTGCTGGACCGGCTGGAGCGGTCGTCGCGCGGCCAGGACACGATCCGCTTCCCGGCGACGCAGACGGCGGCAGCGGGCAAGGGCATGAAGCGGGTGCTCGTCACCGGCTTCGACCCGTTCACGCTGGACCGGGACGTGCGGATCAGCAACCCGTCGGGTGCGACAGCGCTCGCGCTGGACGGCACGGTGGTACGGACCGCCGCCGGCCCCGCGCGGATCGAGACGGCCGTCTTCCCGGTCCGCTGGCAGGACTTCGCGGACGGCACGGTCGAGCGCGCCCTGCGCCCGCACCTGCCGCACCTCGACCTCTTCACCACCGTCAGCCAGGGGCGGGCCGGCCGGATCGACGTCGAACGCTTCAACGGGGCCTGGCGCGGCGGCTTCCCGGACAACGAGAACGTCTCGCGCACGGAGACCGTTCCGATGGCCGATCCCGCCTCGCAGCCGCAGTGGACGGCGACCACGCTCCCGTACCAGGAGATCGTGGCCGCGGACACCGGCCGCTTCCCGGTGTACGACAACACGTCGGTGACCGAGATCCCGGCGGGCGCGACCGCCCCCGTGGTCCGCCCGGACGGCCCGACCGCGGGCTCGGCCGCCCGCGCGGGCGGGGGCGGCGACTACCTCTCCAACGAGATCGCGTACCGGGCGACGCTGCTGCGCGACCGCCTCGGGCTGAAGGAACTGCCCGGCGGGCATGTGCACACGCCGGTGCTGCAGTTCGGTGCGGGCAACACGACCGAGGTGACCGACCCCGCGTTCGTACGCAACCGGCTGGACATCGTCGCGCAGGTGCGGGCGATCGTGACGGTGGCGGCGGGCACGCCGTAGCGGAGGCGGCCGGCGCGCCGTGGCGGAGGCCCGCGGGCGGGCTTCCGCCGGGCGGCGGGGCCGGGTTCAGCGGGCGAAGCCCAGGGTGACTCCGAGCCCGACCAGCGCCGATCCGATCGCGCGGTTGAGGGCCTTCTGGCGGCGCAGCAGGGCCGCGCGCAGCCGGGAGTCGGAGAAGAAGAGCGCGACCGCACCGAACCACCCGAGGTGGGCGGCCGACATGAACACGCCGTAGCCGGCCTGCTGCCACACGGGCGTCCCCGGCCCGACCACCTGGGTGAAGGTCGACACGACGAAGAGTGTCGTCTTCGGGTTGAGGACGTTGGTGAGGAAGCCGGAGCGCAGCGCGCCGAGCGGGCCCGGCTCCGGCTTCGACTCCAGGTCGACGGTGAGGTCGGCGCGGGCGGTGAAGGTACGGACGCCGACGTAGACGAGGTAGGCCGCGCCCGCCAGCTTGATCGCGGTGAAGAGCTCGGCCGACGAGGCGATCAGCAGTCCGACGCCGAGCATCGTGTACGTGACGTGGACGAGGACGCCCGCGGCGACTCCGCCGGCGGCGAACAGGCCGGTCGTACGCCCGTAGAGGCAGCTGTTGCGGACGACCATCGCGAAGTCGGCGCCCGGGCTGACGACGGCGAGGAGGGTGATGACGGCTACGGCGGTCACTTCGGTCATGGGGTGATGCTGGCGCCCGGGCGTCCGGCCATCAAGCGCTTCGCGGATACTGGACCGCATGATCGTGGCCACCGCGCAGTTCACGTCCGAGCCCGGTTCCGTCGACGCGAACGCGCGGCGGATGGCGGCGTACGTCCGGGAGGCGGCCGGGCGCGGAGCCCGTGTCACCGGCTTCGCCGAACTGGCCCTGACCGGGTACGAACTGGAACTGCTCGCCCGGGATCCGTCGCTGCTCGTCACGCCCGGCGACCCGCGCCTGGAACCGGTCAGGGCGGCCTGCCGCGAGACGGCCACGGCGGCCGTGGTCAACTGCGCGGCCCCGGCCACGGACGGCGGCGGCCGGCCCGCCATCGCGTCGTTCGTCCTGGGACCGGACGGCGCACTGCTCACCCGTTACGACAAGCAGCATCTGTACGAGAACGAACGCGACGTCTTCGCACCGGGCACGGGCGACGGGCGGTTCGCGCTGGACGGTGTGCGGTTCGCGCTGGCGACGTGTTTCGACAGCCACTTCCCGGACGTCGCGGAGCGGGCCGCCGCCGACGCCTGCCGTGTCTACATGGCGAGTTCGCTGTACGGGAGGGGGAACGGCGAGCGGGAGCGCCTCGCGGTCTATCCGGCGCGGGCGAGGGACCACGGGCTGTACGTCGTCCTCGCCAATCACGTGGGGCGGGCGGGGCCGTACGACGCCTGCGGGCTGAGCGCGGTGTGGGGCCCCGACGGTACGGCGCTCGCCGAGGCGGCGCCGTACGGGGCGGGTCTCGTCCTGGCGGAGGTGCCTGCGCGGTAGCCGTCTACGCGGTGGCGGGAGGCAGGGCCGCGCCGGCGTGGTCCGCGTCGGCCGACGGCTCCTCCAGCAGGTCCCGCGCCATCAGCGTCGCACCGGCCACCGCGCCCGGCATCAGGAAGACCGCGACCAGCGGCACGAGGAACGCGAGGGTGAGCGGGACGCCGAAGCCGAGAGTGAGCAGGCGGCGGCCGCGCAGCAGAGTGAGGCGCTGCTTCAGCTCGACGCCGCGCCGCTGGAGCGCCACGGACGTCAGCTCGTGCGCGAGGAAGAAGCCGGAGACGCAGAAGCCGAGCACGGGGACGACGGTCTGGCCGACGACGGGGATGAAACCGCAGGCGAAGAGCAGGACGCCGTACAGCACCACCCGGGCCAGGACGCGCGCGCTGTCGCGGGCGGAGATCCACAGCTCGCGGACCAGCGGGAGATCCGACTCGGGGGCGGTGCCGTCGGGGGACACGGAGCGGTCGACGCGCTCGGACAGCTCCTCGTAGAAGGGCTGGCCGACGAGCAGTGTCACGGCGGTGAAGGTGATCACCGCGAGGAACAGCGCGAGGGCGAAGAGCAGGGCGGTCAGCGCGCCGCGGAAGAGGCCGAGCCAGGGCGAGCCCCAGCCGTCGGCGAAGGGCGTGGCCCAGGCCGCGAGGTCGTCGGCGCCGTAGACGAGCCCGATGAGGGCGCCGGCGTACAGCACGAAGGTCACCAGGCCGGGCAGCAGTCCGAAGCCGTAGGACTTGCCGTGGCGGCCGACCCACCGCTGGCCCTTCATCAAGTAGCCGAAGCCCACCCCGAGATCACGCATGCGAACAGCCTATCCACTGCCCGAGGCGGACCTGGTACCGCGTACCCGGCCGGCCGTCCAGGTCGGTGTCGCCGACCGGGACGAAGCCGTTGCGGGTGAGGACGGCACGCGAGGCGGGGTTGTCGGCGGTGGTGGCCGCGGTGAGGACTTCGAGGCCGTAGTCGGTCGCGGCGCGCGTGCGGATCTCCCGCACGGCCGCGACCGCCAGGCCCCGGCCCGTGGCCCGCTCGGCGACGCGGTAGCCCAGGTCGGCGGTCGCGTCCGTGACGTCGACCAGGTTGACGCGTCCGAGGACGGCGCCCCGCTCGTCCACGAGGAGGTGGAAGTGGCACAGGCCGGCTTCCTGCTCGGCGAGGAGGGCCGCGTGGCGGGCCTCGAAGCGGGCGAAGTAGTCGTCGCCCCGGTCGGGCACCGACCGCGCGAAGTAGGCGCGGTTCTCCCGCTCGAAGGCGAGAAGGGCCGGGGCGTGGTCGTCACGCAGTCGTGTCAGGCGCAGGGAGGGGGCAGGAGCGGCATGGGTGGACCGTACAAGGCGTGAGCACGCTCGTCACTCGCGTTCCGCCCCGCAGGCGGGTGCGGGGCGGAGCGGACCGTGCGCGGCGCCACCGTGACGGCCGGTGGTGACCGGATCCGCCGGGCGGAATTCCCCGGGCGGGGGCCGTCCCGCGCCTGCCCGCACGGGCCGGGGGCCGCTCCGGCCGCCGGCTCAGCCGAGGCCCCCTCCCCGGCACCGGCGTGCAACGCCCTCTTGTTGCGGGGGGATTCACCAGGTAGACCCTGCGTAACGATCATCCCTGATCGCTTCCGACGCATCCGGAGATACGCATGGGCACAGGCATACCGAGACCTCTCCTCATCACCACCGCCGCCGTGGCAGGCGCACTTCTGCTCTCCTCCGTCCCCGCCGCCGCCCGGCCCGGTCCTCCCGCCGACGGCGGCGGGAACGGGAACGGCGTTCACCGGGAACGGGCCGCCGCCGGCCAGGAGAAGGCGGCGCGCACGCCGGCGGGCGCCGCCGCCGCGGCGCTCGACGGCCGGGCGTCCTTTGGGCCGCGGCACGACGGCGGATATCCGCGCCGTACCCGCCTCGTCCCGCCCGCACCGGATCCGGCCGACAAGTCCATCAAGCTGGGGCTCACGCCGTACCACTCCATCGCCCCGAAACTCAACGAGCTGCAGAAGCTGGGCGACCGGGTCAGCGTCGAGGTCGCCGGGCGGTCCGCCGGCGGCCACCAGCTGTACCTGGTGACCGTGACCGCGCCGGAGAGCGACCGTGAGGCCCGCGAGCAGGAGCGGATGCGGGAGCTGATCGAGAACGCGCCGGCCGCCGCCGCCAAGGACCGGCGCGTCAAGGCGGACTACAAGGCGCCGGTGTTCATCAACAACAACATCCACGGCAACGAGTGGGAGGGCACGGACGCCGCCCTGAGGCTCATCGAGGAGCTCGCGAAGGCGAAGGACCGCAAGACCGCCGATCTGCTGGCGAAGACCCGCGTCTACCTCAACGTGACCGCCAACCCCGACGGGCGGATCGCCGGCACCCGCGCCAACTCCAACGGCTTCGACCTCAACCGGGACTTCATCACCGCCACCCAGCCCGAGGCGCGCGCGATCCGGCGGATCGCCATCGACAAGCAGCCGGCCGTCATGATCGACCTGCACGGGTACGTCAACGGCACGCTCATCGAGCCGACGACCCCGCCGCACGGCGAGAACTACGAGTACGACCTCTTCCTCAAGAACTCCTACGCCAACGCGCTGGGGATGGAGCGGGCCGTCAACGGCCTCGGCTACACGGCGGAGAAGGACGGCGTCGAGCCCGCCGTCATCCCCTTCCGCGACCAGGAGGAGGGCTGGGACGACTGGCCGCCGATCTTCACGCCGCAGTACATGCCGTTCCAGGGCGCGGTCGCGGCGCACACCATCGAGTTCCCGATGCAGGTCAACAACCGGTCGTACGACACGCTGCCGGTCGCCGAGCTGCGCCGCAGGGCCGCCATCAACACGGACATCGCGGGCGCGGCGATGCGCGCGACCCTCGACTACACGGCCCAGAAGCGCTCTTCGGTCGTCGCCGACCAGATCGAGACGTTCCGGCGCGGCGCGGCGGGTGCCGCGCAGGTGCCGGTGTCGGAGGAGACCGTTCCGGGCGTGCCGGGGATCGGCCCCGAGGACGTCTACACGACGGACTTCCCCCGGGCGTACGTCGTCCCGGCGGGCCGGGGACAGCGGTCCGCGACGGCCGCGGCCCGGCTCGTCGACCACCTCGTCGCCAATGACGTGAAGGTGGAGCGCGCCCGGCGGGACTTCCGGCTCGGCGGCCGGTCGTACGAGGCGGGGTCGTACGTCGTCGACATGCGCCAGCCCAAGCGCGGGCTGGCCAACGTGATCCTGCACGAGGGGCGGGACATCAGCGCGGACGTCTCGACGATGTACGACATCTCGGGCTGGAGCCTCGGCCTGCTGTGGGGCGCGAGCGTCGAGAAGGTGCAGAAGGCTCCCGGCGGGGTGGATGTTCCGGGGCGTGCGGTGCGTGCCGCGTCGCCGACCGGTTACGTCGCTGCGCGCGGCGACCTCCAGCTGCGGCTCGGCGACCCCAGGGAGCTGGCCGCGCTCAACTCCCTGCTGAGGGACGGGGTGAAGGTGCGGCGTACGGCCGACGGCAGCGCGCTCGTGCCCGCCTCGGCCCGCAAGAAGGCCGCCGCTCTCGCCGTGCGGTACGGCGTCGCCTTCCACGCCACCAAGGCCAGGGGCGTCGCCCCGCTGCACCGCACCCGGGTCGCCGCGGCCGTCACGCCCGGCGAGCTGTTCGCGCTGCGCGAGATGGGCTTCGAGGTGCTGCCGGTCTCGACGGCCGCGCTCAACGCGGGCTTCGACTGGTCGGGGGCCGATGTGCTGTTCGTGTCGTCCGGGCTGGAGTACGGGAAGCTGGACGCGGCCGCGCGCGGCGCACTCGACGCGTTCCTCTCCGACGGTGGCGGCCTGGTCGGCCGCGGCGCCGCGGGCGCGGCGCTCAACGCCGGAGCCGGTCTGCTGGCGGCGGAGCCGGTCGAGGGCAACGGGGACGCCAACGGCGTCGTCCGGGTCTCCAACGCGGGCGGCGCGGTGTCCGGCGGCGCGCCGGAGCACACCTTCGTCTACTCGCCGATGTGGTTCACCGGCCTCGGCCCCGGTGTGCGGGTCGAGCAGTCGTACGGCACGGGGAACCCGCTCGTGTCCGGCCACTGGCGCGCGGCCGGGGACGGCAGCGGCGGCCCCGGGGACGCGGCCGGCCGGGCGGCCGTCGTCAGCGGTACGTCGGCGAAGGGCGCGCAAGTCGTGCTCTTCGGTACGGAGCCGCTGTTCCGCGCGCACCCGAAGGGCGCCTTCGCGCAGGTCGGGCGGGCGTTGATCCACTCGGCGGGCTGAGCCCGGAATAATCCCCCGGCGGCCGTTGCTTGATCACCCGGTCACTCACCCGTGACACACGTACACGCAGCTTCGAGGGGGAGCACACGATGCCGGAGAAGGTCACGGTGCAGGGCACGGTCGCCGAGGGATTCGAGGGTGTACGGGAGGAGTTCGCCGCCGTACTGGCCGAGGAGCGGCCGGGTCACGCCGACGCCCAGCTGGCCGTTTTCGCGGGAGGCCGGCAGGTCGTCGACCTGTGGGGCGGGGACGAGGTCACGGGCACCACGCTGCTCAACGTCTTCTCCTCCACCAAGGGCGCGGCGTACCTGGTCGTCGCGCTCCTGGCGCAGGACGGCGTACTGGACCTGGACCGGGAAGTGGCGCACTACTGGCCGGAGTTCGGGGCGGAGGGCAAGGCGGATCTCACGCTGCGCGAACTGCTCGCGCACCGGGCGGGGGTCGTCGGCGCCGACACCGGGTTCACGGACGAGGAGCTGACGGACGACCGCGTCATCGCGGAACGGCTGGCGGGGCAGCGGCCGTACTGGCGGGCGGGCACCGCCTTCGGCTATCACGGGCTGGTCATCGGCGCGCTGGCCGGTGAGGTCGTGTACCGGGCCACGGGGAAGACCCTCCAGGAGGTCTTCGAGGAGCGGGTCCGGGCGCCGTACGGCCTGGACTTCTACCTCGGGCTGCCCGAGGAGCTGGAACCGCGGGTCCTGGACATCCAGCCCATGGACCCGACACCGGCGCAGCAGGCGGAGCTCGACGCCGGCGCGGTCTCGCGGCACAGCCTGGGCGGCATCGCGTTCAACCTCCACGGGGAGAGGCCGACGGACCTGGTGGAGTGGGCCAACACACGGCTCGCGCGCGCCCGGGGCAACGCCTCCGCCGCCGGCCTGGCCCATGCGACCGCCATGGCGAAGATGTACGCGGCGGCCGTCGGTGAGGTGGACGGGCGTCCTCCGCTGCTGAAGCCGGACATGATCGCCGAGGTCGGGCAGATCCACTCGGAGGGCTACGACCTGGTGAGCCGCTCGCGCGGCGCCTTCGGTCTCGGCTTCCTGGCCCTTTCGGACGACTACCCCGCCCTGGGGGCGGGCGCGTTCGGGCACAGCGGGGCCGCCGGCTCCCTGGCGTTCGCCGACCCGCGCAGCGGTGTCACGTACGGCTACACGCGCCGCAGGTTCGCCTTCCCCGGCGGCGCGGCGCCCGAGAACGGCCGGCTGTCGGCTGCGGTCATGCGGGCGGCGACGGAGGCCGCGGGCGCGGGCGTCGTGGGTTAGGCCGTCCGTCCCCGCGAAGCCGTTCCCGCCGGCCGGAGCGACGGCGAAAGGCCGCACCCCGTGGACGGGGTGCGGCCTTTCGGCTCACGCGGTGCTTCGCGTTCCGGCAGACGTCAGACGACGGCCAGCTCGACCTTGATGTTGCCGCGGGTCGCGTTCGAGTACGGGCACACCTGGTGCGCCTTCTCCAGCAGATCCAGCGCGGTGACCTCGTCCACGGTCGGGATGTGCGCGGAGAGCGCGACCTCGAGGCCGAAGCCGCCGTTCCCGTTCGAGCCGATGCCGACCTTCGCGGTCACGGTCGAACCGGAGATGTCCACGTTCTCCTTGCGCGCGACGACGCCCAGCGCACCCTGGAAGCAGGCGCTGTAGCCGGCGGCGAAGAGCTGCTCCGGGTTGGTGCCTGCGCCGCTGCCGCCCATCTCCTTGGGCGGGTTGACGACGACGTCGAGCTTGCCGTCGTCCGACGCCACGCGGCCGTCACGGCCGTTCTCGGCGGTGGCGACAGCGGTGTACTTCACGTCTATGTCGAGAATGGTCATGCTGAAGCATTCCTCCTGCTGTGTACGCCGCGGCTCGCGCCCACGACCGCGACGGCTGGGGGTGAGCTTATCGGGTGAGCGAAACGATCATCTTGCCGGTGTTCTCGCCCCGGAGAAGACCGACGAACGCGTCATAGCCGTTCTCGATGCCCTCGACGACCGTCTCGCTGTACTTGAGCTCGCCCGAGCGGATGTACGCCGAGACGTCCTGGACGAACTGCGGCTGGAGCGCGGCGTGGTCGCCGACCAGCACGCCCTGGAGGCGCAGCCGCTTGCCGATGATCAGCGCCATGTTGCGCGGCCCCGGCGTGGACTCCGTGTTGTTGTACTGCGCGATCATGCCGCAGATCGTCGCGCGGCCGTGCACGTTGAGGGAGCCGATGGCCGCTTCGAGGTGGTCGCCGCCGACGTTGTCGAAGTAGACGTCGATGCCGTCGGGCGCGGCCTCGCGCAGCTGCTGCGCGACGGGGCCGTTCTTGTAGTTGAAGGCGGCGTCGAAGCCGAGGTCCTCGACCAGGTGCTTGACCTTCTCGTCGGAGCCCGCCGAGCCGATGACGCGCGAGGCGCCCCGCAGCTTCGCCAGCTGGCCGACCTGGCTGCCGACGGCGCCGGCCGCGCCGGAGACGAAGACCGCGTCGCCCTCCTTGAAGGAGGCGACCTCGAAGAGGCCCGCGTAGGCGGTGAGGCCCGGCATGCCCAGGACGCCGAGGTAGGCGGAGAGCGGGGCGAGCGAGGCGTCGACCTTGGTCGCGTGCTGCGCGGGGACGTCGGCGTACTCGCGCCAGCCGAGACCGTGCAGGACGTGGTCGCCGACGGCGAAGCGCTCGTCGGCGGAGGCGATGACCTCGCCGACCGCGCCGCCGTCCATCGGCTGGTCCAGCTTGAACGGCGGGACGTACGACTTCACGTCGTTCATGCGGCCGCGCATGTAGGGGTCGACCGAGAAGTGGAGATTGCGGACCAGGATGCGGCCCTCGCCCGGCTCGGTCACCGGGGCTTCACGCAGTGCGAAGTCCTCGGGCTTGGGCCAGCCGTGCGGGCGGGCGACGAGGTGCCAGGAACGGCCGGTCGTGGGCAGTGCGGTCATGCGGTGCGACCTCCTAGAAAAGCTTCAGGTGATGAAACAACCATGCTCCTGGATATTTAAGATTGTCAAGTAAGTGGGTACGATGAAGCACATGTCCCCTCGTGCAGACCATCTGACCCGCGAAGTCGTCGAGCTCATCGGCGAGGTCGTGGCCCGCTACTACGAGGAGTACGACGAAGCGGCGGCCAAGCACTCACTCACCGGCGCCCAGGCGCGCGTACTGAGTCTGCTCTCCGGTGAAGCGTTGCCCATGCGGCGCATCGCGAAAAAGTTGAAGTGCGAGCCGTCGAACGTCACCGGGATCATCGACCGGCTGGAGACGCGCGGCCTGGTGGAACGGAAGCCGGACCCCGCCGACCGGCGCGTCAAGCTCGCCGCCGTCACCGCGGACGGGCGCCGGACCGCGGACCTGCTGCGCGACTCGCTGGACTTCGCGCGCGAGCCGCTCGGTGAACTGTCGGACGACGAGCGCACCGCACTGCGGGACCTGCTGAAGCGGATGCTCGGGGGCTGACCCCGGGGCCCTCAGCCCCTCCGCCCGCCCTCTCCGCGCCCCGCCCCTCTGCCTCACCCGCCGTCCGGCCGGATCAGGTGCACCACCACAGGAACCGGTCGCAGGTCTCGGTCGGCGTGGGTTCCGGTGTCGGCTGGGGGGCGGGGCCGGTGCCGGGGCCCGGGTCCGCGGACGACGCCGGCGGCGGGGCCGGCGACGCGGGCGGTGCGGGCGCGGACGACGCGCCGCTCCCGGTCTCCGCCGGTGCGCCACCGGTCTCCGCGTCCAGAACCGTCGCGGCGCCGGTGCCGGTGGCGGTGTCACTGGCACGGGGGCTGCCGGCGTCCGTGGCTTTCGCCGAGGGGGACTTCGACGCCTCGGCGGACGGCGAGCCGCTTTCCGAAGCCGAGGCCGAGGCCGAGGCGGTACGCGCCGCCGCCGACGGCTCCGCCCCCGTGTTCCCCACGCCGCCGTCGCCGGTCCGGGCCGGCTGCCCGTCCGGGCCTGCCCCGTTCGCGTCCCCGCCCTCGCCGTCGCCCTGCGCGGTCCCGGACGCCAGGCCCTCGCCCACGGACTCCGTGGCGAGCTCGGCCAGGCTCAGCGCGCCCCCGGCCAGCACCAGGCCCATGCAGACGAGGACCATCTTGCGGCCCCGGCGCCGGTGCGCCCTGCGGGCACGCTGGGAACCGGTACGCCGGGCGGCACGGCCGGGACCCGCAGGACCCCCGGAATCCTCGGGGGCCTCGGGACCTTCGGGGCCAGACGGCGCCGCGGGCCCGGCAGGCCCGGCCGGCCCGGCGAATCCTTGGTGGCCGTCGTCACCGTGACGGGCGTCGTGCTCCGACGGCGTCCAGGGCGCGGCGTGACCGAATCCACCGGCGGGAGCTCCGCATCCGGCACAGGCCAGAGCGCCGTTGAGGTGCCTGCGGCAGGAGTAGCAGTAATCCATGGCGCCCGCAGGCTACGCGTCCCGGGGGCAACATCGGGGACCACGCCTGTGAGGATCTTGTGTGGAATTTCGTGTTCCGCAGCGTGTCGGCGGGGCAGGGCAGGATGGGCGTATGCATACGGGCACGCACCCCTTCGGACCGCTCGACTTCCAGCTGGTGCTGTTGCGCCGGATGGCCGACCATCAGCCGGGCCTGGTCGAGGACGCCCGCCGGGAGCTCGGAGCGACGGCGGCGGAGATGCGCGAGGCCAATCGCCGCTGGCAGAGCGGGAGCCGCTCCCCCGCCCCCAGAACCGCGGGGGAAAACCGTCCGGGGCGGACGCGCGGCGCGGTGGCGCGCTATCGCTCGGTGCTCGGGCCGCCCGAGACGTCCGTACGCCGCAGGGCCGGCGACCTGGAGTGCGTCGCCCTGGCCTGGCCGGTGCCGCTCTGGCCCGGCCTGCGCTTCGAGGTGCTGACCGCGCCGGGCGGCGCCGTATGGAACGAATGGCTGGTCCGCGCCCCCGGCGCCCCGGCGCCCGAGCTGCGCACGGCCGGTGATCTGCGCCCCTGGTCGTGCACCGTCGACGAGGTGGCCCGCGCCTTCCCGCCGGCTCGCCCGATGGAGGGAACGGCGCCCACGCGGTGGCGGCTCCGACTGACGCTGCCCGACGGGAAGGCGTGCGTCGCGGAGTTCACCTGGGGTTTGTTGCAGCGTGTGGAGTTTCCTGACGCCTCGTGACACCGGGCCGCCCGGCTCCTGGCACGGCGTCAGCTCGTACGCCCGACCGGCTCATCCCAGCGCGCGCACGGCCACCGGCCCCCGCACGATGCGAAGCAGGACCGGCGCCCGCCGGTCCGTCAGTGCTCTCGGGAGAAGACCCTGCCGTGACCGTCCGTCTTGAGCAGTTGCGCCGTTGCCATATCGCCGTCGACCTCGGGGCCGCCAGGACCCGCGTGTACGTCAAGGGCTGCGGGCTCGTCGTCGACGAGCCGAGTGTGGCCGCCGTGAACACCCGCAGCGGCGCCCTCATCGCCGTCGGTGCCTTCGCCGAGCAGATGACGGGCCGCACGCCGGACTACATCCGAGTCGTACGGCCCGTGTCCGGCGGCACCGTCGTCGACATCGAAATGGCCCAGCGCATGCTGCGCCACCTCCTCGGGGACAAGCTCCGGCGTCAGCTCCGCCGCAAGCCGCGGCTGCGCGCCGCCGCCTGCACCCCGCACGACAGCGACCCGCTCGCCAAGCGCGCGGCCGTCGAAACCCTGATCGGGCTCGGTGCGCGCCGCGTCGAGCTGGTCGACACCCTCATCGCAGCCGCCGTCGGCTGCGGGCTGCCCGTGGAGAAGCCGTCAGCCACCATGATCATGGTGTGCGGGGCGGCCGCCACCCAGGTCGCGGTGCTCTCGCTCGGCTCGATCGTCACCGCCGAGCGCATGCCGGTCGGCGGCAACGCCATCGACCACGCCGTGCTCCAGTACCTGCGTCAGAACCACCAACTGATGGTGCCGAGCCAGTCCGTACGCCCCCTCCACCTGGCCCTCCGGGGCAACGGTCTGACCTCGGAGGGTCCCGTGTCCACCGAGATCCACGGCCGGGACGTGGTCACGGGCCTCGCCCGCTCCGTGCAGGTCGACACCGCCGCCGTGCGCCAGGCCATCCACGCCCCCCTCACCACCGTGCTCGACGGGCTCGGGAAGGTGTTGCGCGACTGCCCGCCCGACCTGGTGGCCGATCTGGTCGAGTGCGGGATCATGATGGTCGGCGGCAGCGCGCTGCTGCCGGGCCTCGACCAGATGCTGCGGGACGCGACGGGCATGCCGGTGCACATCGCGGAACGGCCCGACGTCTGCTCCGTGCTCGGCCTCGGGGCGATGCTCGAAGGAAAGATCCAGCCGATGACCCTCCAGCCGATCAGGCGCTGAGCGCGTACGGGGCTACGGGGCTACGGGGCTACGGGACACCCATGGACCCGGAGAGCGGCGCACGCGTGGTGCCCCGGCTGCCGGTGCTGCTGGAGGCCGTGCTGAGCGTCGGCTCCGACCTCGATCTGCGCGCCACGCTCCAGCACATCGTGGACACCGCCACGGAGCTGGCCGGGGCGCGGTACGGCGCGCTCGGAGTGGTCGGTCCCGAGCGCGGCACCATCACGGAGCTCTACACCTCGGGCGCCGACGACGAGGCACGGGAGCGCATCGGCCGGCTGCCGGACGGACACACCGGCCTGCTCGGCCACCTCGTCCAGGACCCGCGGCCGCTGCTCGTCCCCGACCTGTCCGCCGACCCGCGCGCGGCGGGTCTGCCACCGGGGCATCCCGCCATGCGTTCCTTCGTCGGGGTCCCGGTCCGGGTCGGCACCGAGGTCTTCGGCAACCTCTACCTGACCGAGAAGCAGGGGACGGCCGGTTTCACCACGGACGACCTGGCACTGCTGCGGGTGCTCGCCTCGCAGGCGGGCATCGCGATCGGCAACGCGCGGCTGTACGAGACGGCCCGCCGGCGGGAGCGCTGGATCGAGGGCGCCGCCGCCTGCACCACCGCCCTGCTCACCGGCGAGAGCCCCGAGGACGCCCTGACGACCGTGGCCGAGCAGGCCCGTGTCCTCGCCGACGCCTCGGCGGGCGTGGTCCTCCAGCCCACCGCCGAGGGCGGCATGGAGATCGTCGCGGCCTCGACGCCCGACGACCCCGCCGACCTGCTCGGCGCCGTCATCGGGCCCGGCAGTCCCGTCCTGGAGCAACTGCTCGGCGGGGAGCCGGTGTTCATCGACGACTCGGCGACCGACGAGCGCATGACCACGCGCGTACGGGGCCGCTTCGGACCGAGCATGATGCTGCCGCTCCAGAGCGGTGGCAGGCTGATCGGCACACTCGCCCTGCCGAGGCGGCGCGGCGGTCCTCCGTACACGGCCGCCGACCGGCTGCTCGCCTCGCAGTTCGCCTCGCAGGCGTCGCTCGCGCTCGTCCTGGCGGACAGCGGGCACGACCGGGAGCGGCTGGCGGTGTTCGAGGACCGCGACCGGATCGCGCGCGACCTGCACGACCTCGTCGTACAGCGGCTGTTCGCCACCGAGATGATGCTGGAGTCCACCCGGCGGCGGGCCTCCGCCGCGACGGACACACCGACGGACCTGGACGGACTGCTCGGCGCGGCCGTCGACGAGCTGGACTCCACCATCCAGGAGGTACGGACCGCCATCTTCGCTCTCCAGCAGCCCCCGGCGGACGCGCCCGCCGGTTTCCGGGGCCGGGTCCTGCGCGAGACGGCCGGCGCCGCCACGCTGCTGGGTTTCCAGCCGTCGGTGCACTTCACGGGCGCGGTGGACACCCTGGTGCACGAACCGGTGGACCGGCAGCTGCTGACGGCGCTGCGCGGCGCGCTCGCGGCGGCGCACCGGCGGGCGGGGGTCACGGAGGTCGGGGTGACGGTCGACGCGAAGGCGCGGATGCCGGACGGGCGGGACGGCGTACGGCTGACGGTGACCGACGACGGGACGGCCGGGAACGGGCGGCGCGGTACGACGGTCACCTGGCAGGCACCGCTGTGACGCACGGGCTGCGGTCGCCGGAGAGGGAGCCGTAAGGTCGGCCGCATGGCTGCCTCTCCTCCCTCCTCCCCGCTGTTCCCCGCCCTGCACCTGCGTTCGGACCGGCCCGCGCTGCGGTTCGGCGACCGTACGCTGACGTACGCCGGACTCGCCCGTGCCGCCGGCGGACTGGCCGCCCGGATCGCGGGCGCCGGGCGGGTGGCCGTCTGGGCCACGCCGAGTCCGGAGACGGCGGTGGGCGTGGTCGCGGCGCTGCTGGCGGGGGTGCCCGCGGTGCCGCTCAACCCGAAGACCGGGGAGCGGGAGCTGGCGCACATCGTGGCGGACAGCGCGCCGACGGTGGTGCTGGCCGCGCCCGGCGCCGGGCTCCCCCCGGCGCTGGGGAAGCTGGAGCGTATCGACGTCCCGGTGACGGGCGGTGCGCCGGGGCCGCTGCCCGACGAGCCGCCGCCTGGCTCCCCCGCGCTGGTCGTCTACACGTCGGGGACGACCGGGCCGCCCAAGGGCGCCGTCCTGCCGCGCCGCGCGATCGCCGCGACGCTGGACGCGCTGGAGGACGCGTGGGAGTGGACGGCCGACGACGTGCTGGTGCACGGGCTGCCGCTGTTCCACGTGCACGGGCTGATCCTGGGCGTCCTCGGGCCGCTGCGGCGCGGCGGCGAGGTGCGGCACCTGGGCAGGTTCGACGTACGGGGCGTCGCACGGGAGCTTTCGGCGGGCGCGACGATGTTCTTCGGCGTACCGACGATGTACCACCGGCTGGCCGAAGCGCTCGACGGCGACCGGGAGCTGGCGAAGGCCCTGGCCGGGGCCCGGCTGCTGGTGTCGGGGTCGGCGCCGCTGCCGGAGCGCGACCACCGGCGGATCACGGCGGCGACGGGGCGTGCGGTGATCGAGCGGTACGGCATGACCGAGACCCTGATGAACACGTCGGTACGGGCCGACGGCGAGGCCCGCCCCGGCACGGTCGGACTGCCGCTGGCCGGTGTCGAACTGCGGCTGGTGGACGAGGCGGACGGCATCGGCGAGATCCAGGTGCGCGGGCCGAACCTCTTCACGGAGTACCTGAACCGCCCGGACGCGACGGCCGCCGCCTTCGACGGGCCCTGGTTCCGTACGGGCGACATGGCGAGCAGGGACCCCGACGGTTACGTGCGCATCGTCGGACGCAAGGCCACCGACCTCATCAAGAGCGGCGGCTACAAGATCGGCGCGGGCGAGATCGAGAACGCGCTGCTGGAGCACCCGGGGGTGGCGGAGGCCGCCGTCACGGGTGAGCCGGACGAGGATCTGGGCGAGCGGATCGTGGCGTGGATCGTGCCGGCGGATCCGCAGTCGCCGCCGTCCGGGGCGGAGCTGGCCTCCCATGTGGCGGGGCTGCTGGCCCCGCACAAGCGGCCGCGCGCGGTCCGGCTGCTGGAGTCCCTGCCGCGCAACGACATGGGCAAGATCATGAAGCGGGCGCTCGGCGGCTAGGGCGCGCCGCGCCCCGCCCTGCCGTCCGAGCCCGTACGTCCGCTCGGCCGTCCGAGCCCGTACGTCCGCTCGGCCGTCCCGGCGAAGACGTCGGCCCGCTCCCCCTCCCCCAGCCCGGCGGTCAGCTCCCGCGCCGCCGCGAGGACACCGGCGTACGGCGACGCCAGCTCGCACACCGGCCAGTCGGAGCCGAACATCAGCCGGTCCGGGCCGAACGCGTCGAGCACCGTGTCACCGTACGGGCGCAGGTCCTCCACGGTCCAGGCCGCCCGGTCCGCCTCGGTGACCAGGCCCGACAGCTTGCACACGGTGTTGGGCAGCGCGGCGAGGCGCCGCACCTCCGAGGCCCACGGCTCCAGCTCGCCGGACGCGACCGGCGGCTTGCCCGCGTGGTCGAGGACGAAGCGGAGTCCGGGGTGCGCCGCCGCGGCCTTCGCGGCGGCGGGGAGCTGGCCCGGCAGGACCACCAGGTCGTAGACGAGCCCGGCGGCGGCGACCGCTTCGAGACCGCGGTGCACGTCGTGGCGCAGCAGCCACTCGGGGTCCGGTTCGCCCTGCACCTGGTGGCGGATGCCCACCAGGCGGTCGCCGCCCGGCAGTTCGCGGAGCCCGGCGAGCGCGTCGGCGACCCCGGGCGCGGTGAGGTCGGTCCAGCCGACGACGCCCGCCACCAGGTCGCTCGTGGCGGCGAGCGCCAGGAACTCCGGGGTCTCCTCGGCCGCCGTGACCGTCTGGACGAGTACGGTCGCCCGGACTCCGGCGGCGGCGGCCTGCGGGGCGAGGTCGCCGATGAGGAAGTCGCGGCGCAGCGGGGCCAGTTCGGGGCCGGTGATCCAGTCCTGGTCGCGTACGGACAGGTCCCAGACGTGGTGGTGGGCGTCGACGATGCGCACAGCGGTCACAGCGGTCACAGCTCCCAGGCGACCGGGAGGCCGGCCCCGGCGGCGCGGACGGCCGCCGTCAGTTCGGCCGGGGCCTCGCGGTGGGCCTGCTCGTACTCCTCGACGCGGTCGGCGCGGACCCGTGTGCGCAGGGCGACTCTCATTCAAGGCTCCTCGGAGACGGCGGGCACTGCGGGCACTGCGGGGGTGTGCGGGCCGCGTGCGGCGAGGCCGGCCCTCACGGCCGCCCGGCTTCCGCCGGGACCGGTACGCCCGCCCCCAGCAGGCCCTCTGCGCGCAGTTCCTCCCACATCCGCGCGGGCACCCCTCTCACGAACAGGGCGGCCGCGTCCGCCACCTCGGCCGCCGACCGCATCCCGACCAGCACACTCGCCACCGCCGCCCCGCCGAAGGGGAAGCGCAGGGCGGCGGCGCGCAGCGGGACGCCGTGGCGCTCGGCGACGGTCTTGGCGCGCAGGGCGCGGTCGAGGAGGTTCATCGGCGCGGGGGCGTAGTCGTACGTCGCGCCGGGGCGCGGGTCGGCCAGCAGACCGGAGTTGAAGACGCCGCCGACGACGACGCTCTTGCCGCGGGCGGCGGCCTCGGGGAGCAGCTCACCGGCCGCACGCTGGTCGAGGAGGGTGTAGCGCCCCGCGCACAGCACGGCGTCGACATCGGTGTCGCGGAGGAAGCGGGTGAGCATCCCGGTCTGGTTCATGCCGGCGCCGATCGCCCGTACGGTCCCTTCGGCGCGCAGCCGCTCCAGGGCCGGGTAACCCTCGCGGAACGCCTGCTCGGCGTGGTCGTCGGGGTCGTGGAGGTAGACGACGTCGATCCGGTCCAGGCCGAGCCGGCGAAGGCTGTCCTCGACGGAGCGCCGGACGCCGTCACCGCTGAAGTCCCAGACGCGGCGGTGCGTGGCGGGTACGGCGAAGCCCGCGTCCGGGCCGACGGACCCGCCGGAGCCGTCGGCCCCGCCCGCCTCCTCCAGCAACCGCCCCGCCTTGGTGGAGAGGGTGTACGTGTCGCGGGGGCGGTCGCGCAGGGCGTCGCCGAGACGCCGCTCGGAGAGCCCGAGGCCGTAGTGGGGTGCGGTGTCGAAGTAGCGGATGCCCGCGTCCCAGGCGGCGTCGACCGCCGAGGCGGCGTCCTCGTCGGTGACGGGGGTGAAGAGATTGCCGAGGGCCGCCGCCCCGAAGGACAGCGCGGTGACGGGCACCCCGCTGCGCCCGAGCGTGGTGACGTCCCCCGGGCTCACCGGCGTACCCGGCGCACCCGGCGTGCCCGGCGCACTCACCGGCCCGCCCGGTCCGCCGGATCCGCCGGGCGCAGGCGCAGGCCCTGCATCCCCCCGTCGACCGCGAGCGCGGTGCCGGTGACGGAGGCCGCGGCGGGGCTCGCCAGGTAGGCGATGGCGGCGGCCACTTCCTCGGCACCGACCAGGCGGCCCATGGGCTGACGGGCGTTGAGGGCGGCGCGTTCGGCCTCCGGGTCGTCGGCGGCGTCCAGGAGGCGGCCGACCCAGGGGGTGTCGGCCGTGCCCGGGTTGACGCAGTTGACGCGTACCCCTTCCCGTACGTGGTCGGCGGCCATGGCGAGGGTCAGGGACAGCACCGCCCCCTTGCTGGCGCTGTAGAGCGCGCGCTGCGGCAGCCCGGCGGTCGCGGCGATCGAGCAGGTGTTGACGATCGCGGCGTGCGCGGACCGCCGCAGGTGCGGCAGCGCGGCACGGGAGACGCGGACCATGCCGAGGACGTTGACGTCCAGGACGCGGTGCCACTGCGCGTCGTCGTTGTCCTCGACCGTGCCGGCGGCGCCGATGCCCGCGTTGTTGACCAGGATGTCGAGCCCGCCGAGCCGGTCCACCACCGCGGCGACCCCTTCCCGTACGGACGCGTCGTCCGAGACGTCGGCCTTGACGCCGAGCAGTGGCGCCCGCGCACCGGCCGGGTCGAGGTCGAGTACGGCGACATCGGCGCCGCGTGCGGCGAGCAGCAGCGCGGTGGCGTGGCCGATGCCGGAGGCACCGCCGGTCACCAGGGCCTTCAGCCCGTCGAGACGGTTCGGGTCGGTCTCGCTCATACGGCGGCCTCCTCGGCAGCGGCGGTGACGGCGTCAGGAGCAGTGGCAGGAGCAGGAGCAGGAGCGGTGGCAGGAGTCGCGCCTGCCAGGTCGGCGGCCCAGAACGAGCCGCCCGGATAGGTGAATTGGGCGATGGACTCAGGGCGCATCATGGCCGAGAAGCCCGGCGCGTCCGGTGCCGCGTAGTGCCCGCCCCGCATCACCACGGGGTCGGTGAAGTGCTCGTGGAGGTGGTCGACGTACTCGATGACGCGGTTCTCGGTGGTCCCCGTGAGCGCGACGTAGTCGAACATCGACAGGTGCTGCACCAGCTCGCACAGCCCGACGCCGCCCGCGTGCGGGCACACCGGCACCCCGAACGCCGCGGCGAGCAGCAGGATCGCCAGGTTCTCGTTGACCCCGCCGACCCGCGCCGCGTCGATCTGGAGCACGTCGATGGCCCCGGCCTGGAGGAGCTGCTTGAAGACGATGCGGTTCTGCACGTGCTCGCCGGTGGCGACCCTCACCGGCGCCACCGCCCTGCGGATCTCGGCGTGTCCGAGGATGTCGTCGGGGCTGGTCGGCTCCTCGATCCAGTACGGGTCGAACTCCGCCAGCGCCCGCGTCCACTCGACGGCCTCGCCGACGTTCCACCGCTGGTTGGCGTCGACGGCGATGCGGATGTCCGGGCCGACGGCGGCGCGCGCGGCCCGCATCCGCCGGATGTCGTCCGCCAGGTCCGCGCCGACCTTCAGCTTGATCTGGGTGAAGCCGTCGGCGACGGCCTCCCGCGCCAGCCGGGTCAGCTTCTCGTCCGAGTAGCCGAGCCAGCCGGGTGAGGTGGTGTAGCCGGGGTATCCGTCCGCGCGCAGCAGCGCCTCCCGCTCGCCGCGCCCGCTCCGGCCCCGCCGCAGGAGCCCCAGCGCGTCCTCGGCGCTGAGTACGTCGGCGATGTAGCGGAAGTCGACCTGGGAGACGAGCCATTCGGGTTCGGCGTCGGCCAGGAACTTCCACAGCGGCTTGCCCGCCCGCTTGGCGGCCAGGTCCCAGGCGGCGTTGACCACCGCCCCGATCGCCATGTGCATCACGCCCTTCTCCGGGCCGAGCCAGCGCAACTGACTGTCCCCGGTCAGGTCCCGGCCGAGCGTGCCGGGGTCCGCGCACAGCCCGTCGACCGGCCGGCCGACGAGGTGCGGGCGCAGGGCCTCGACCGCCGCGACCTGGACGTCGTTGCCGCGTCCGATGGTGAAGGTGAAGCCGTGCCCCTCGTGCCCGTCCGCCGCGTCGGTGCGCAGCACCACGTAGGCGGCGGAGTAGTCGGGGTCGGGGTTCATGGCGTCGGAGCCGTCGAGCTCGCGCGAGGTGGGGAATCTGATGTCGTACGTGTCGACGGCGGTGATGCGGGGACCTGTTCCGGTCACGTAGGGGCTGCCTCTCACGGTCGGTCGAAGGCCCGGCGCCCGCCGCCGGGTTCGGGCCCCATGTGCGGGCCGGGGGTCTCACCGGGTCGATGAGGGGCCCTTCCCGTCGGGGTGCTCGACGCTGTCCTTGGCGCTGCCGCACGCGGCGGGCGCCGGCGAGGCACAGGCGGCCAGGGCCACCGCACGTACCGCTCCCGTCCTGTTCCCCACTGTCCTGCCAGTCATCGGACGACTCCTCGACGAAGGGAAGTGATGGCCCGCGCAGGGCGGCACGGCCAGATCTCGCCGGGGCCGCGACGAATATCTATCAGACCTCTCCGCCCCTTCAACACCCCTCAGGCGCCAATTCCCCGGCAAAAACGGCTCATTGATCCGATGAATGGCGTGACGAAGCCGCCTAGGAACGCAAGAACCTCCGGCCGCGCCCGCGAGGGCGCGACCGGAGGCTCCCGTCGCCTGCCGGTCCGGACTAGGGCCTGTTGTGAAAGTGCTGGTCACAGCCATTCGTTGATGGCTGCGACCAGCACTGTTGCTTCGTAGCGGACGGCGAGTTTGTCGTATCGC
>NZ_JBSFUB010000042.1:0-58750 GCF_053591575.1 Streptomyces altiplanensis
GGTCTGCTGCGCGAGGAACTCGGCTACGACGGGCTGATCATCACCGACGGCATGGAGATGCAGGCCATCTCCGCGACGTACGGCATCGAGCTCCGGCCCCTTCCGTTCCTGCCCGTCGGTGCGAGCCGGATCCCGCGCGTCCGCCTCGCCCGCCGCGTCCGCCGCGTCCGTTCCGTACCGGGGCCGGCGCTTCGCGCGGCTGCTGGTCACGCGGCGCAGGTGGTGCCGTCCGCCGGGACCCTGCCGTCCAGGAAGTACGGGTCGACGGCGCGCGCGATGCATCCGTTGGCCGTGAGGTACGCGCCGTGGCCCTCGCCCTCGTACGTGATCTGCACGCCGACGTCCCTGCCCAGCTCCTCGACCATCCGCAGCGAACCCTCGTACGGCGTGGCCGGATCGCCCTTGCCGCCGATGACGAGGACGGGAGCCGCGCCCTCCGCGCCGACCTCCGGGGTCTCGTGCTCCCCGTCGACCGGCCAGGAGGCGCACCAGCCGGCCAGGTCCCAGGCGAGGTACGGGCCGAAGACGGGCGAGACCTTCCGGAAGTCGGCCAGGTGGACCGCCCTGACCCGCTCGCCGCTCACACGGCCCTTGGCGTCGGCGCAGGAGATGGCGCGCTGGGCGTGGTGCGCCGTGCCGTAACGCCCCTCCTCGTCCCGGTCGTTGTACGACTCGGCGAGCGTCAGCAGCGCCGTGCCGTCGCCGTTCTCGGCTTCGCGCAGGGCCTTGGCCAGTGCCGGCCAGCCGTCCTCGCCGTACAGCGGGGCGATGATGCCGGTGACCGCGAGGCTCTGTGTGAGCGGGCGGCCGGTGCCGGTGGTCAGCTGCTCCTTGTCGAGCCGGTCGAGCAGTCGCACGACGCGCGCGGTACCCGCCTCTGCCGTGGTGCCGGTGCTCCTGAAGTAGTTCTCCAGCGCGCGCTGGAAGCCCAGGGCCTGGTTGCGCGCGTGGCGGACGAAGTCCGCGGACGGGTCGACGACCGCGTCCAGCGCCATGCGGCCGACGTTCTCCGGGAACAGGTGGGCGTAGGTGCCGCCCAGCTCCGTGCCGTAGGAGAAGCCGAAGTAGTTCAGCTTCTTGTCACCGAGGACGTGGCGGATCAGGTCCATGTCGCGGGCGGCGCTGCTCGTGCCGACGTACGGCAGGACCTTTCCGGAACGCCTGGCGCAGCCCGCGCCGAAGGCGGCCGAGTCGTCGAGGTAGGCCTTCTCCTCGGCGGGGGTGTCGGGGGTGGAGTCCAGCCGGAAGGATGCTTCGGCCTGCTTGTCGTCCTGGCAGACCACGGCGGAGCTCTCCGCGACGCCGCGCGGGTCGAAACCGACCAGGTCGTAGCGGGTGTGCAGGGTGTCGAACGCCGGTGCCGCGCCGGGCAGCCCCGCCACGCCGGAGCCGCCGGGCCCGCCGAAGTTGAACAGGAGCGAACCGATGCGCCGGTCGCCGTCGGTGGCCTGGGAGCGGATCAGCGCGATGCCGATCGTCCCGCCGTCCGGCTTGCGGTAGTCCAGCGGGGCGGTGAGGGTGGCGCACTGCCAGTCGCCGCCGGGGGCCCGGGCGGCGCTGCCGGCCGCCTTGCGGGGCGCGGCGCACCGCTTCCAGTCGAGCTGCTGGCCGGTGAGCGCGGCGGGGAGGGCGGGCTGCTCGCCGGCGTCGTGGCCGCCCCGCGGGGCGGTGGAGGTGGCCGTCGCGGGCGTGGGGGACTTGTCCCCGCCGCCCGTGGAGCCGCTGCCGCAGCCGGTGGCGGCTCCCGCGGTGAGCAGCGCGGCGGCCGCCAGGGCGACTGCCCGTACAAGATGCGCCACCGCGACCCCCACAGACACCGGTACTCGAAAGCGGATTCGTCATCCTAGGCGGAGCCACTGACAGGACCACTGACAGGGCCACTGGCAGGACTCCGGCCAGGAGCACCGGCAGCACCGGCGGCAGGCTTACGGGCAGACGGTCCCGGACGCCGGGACCCTGCCCCTCAGCAGGTACGCGTCCACCGCTCTCTGCACGCACCGGTCGCCGCTGTTGTACGCGCCGTGGCCCTGTCCCTTGTACGTCAGCTCGATGCCGACGCCTTCGCCCAGCTCGCCGGCCATCCTCTTCGCGCCCTCGTAGGGTGTCGCCGGGTCGCCGGTGTTGCCGATGACGACGATGGGGGCCGAGCCGGGCGCGCTCACGTCGGGGGTGTCCGACTCGCCGGGCACCGGCCACTCGGAGCAGCCCATCAGGCCCCAGCCCAGGAAGTCGCCGAAGACGGGCGAGACCTTGCGGAACTCGGGGAGCTTCGCCTTGGTGTGCGCCATGTCGTGACGCGCCTTGTTGTCCACGCAGCTGATGGCGGCGTTGGCGGCGCCGATATTGCTGTACGAACCGTCGGGGCTGCGGCCGTTCATGGAGTCGGAGAGGGTGAGCAGAAGCTCGCCGCTGCCGCCGTCCGCCTCGTCGAGGCCCTGCTCCAGGTACTTCCAGTACTCCTTGGAGTACAGGGCCTGGAGGATCCCGTTGGCGGCGTGGCTCTGCGTCAGCTCGCGGTCGCCGATGCCCTTGACGGGCTTCTTGTCGAGCCTCTGGAGGAGGCCGGCGACGAAGTCCTCGATCTCCTCCACGGAACCGCCGGGCAGCGCGCACGCGTCACCGCGTTCGACGCAGTCCTCGGCGAAGTTGTCCAGGGCGAGCTGGAACCCCTTGACCTGGCCGAGCAAGCTCTGTTCGGAGGACCGGGTGGGATCGACGACGGCGTCGAAGACCGCCCTGCCGACGTTCTCGGGGAAGAGGTGCGCGTAGACGCCGCCCAGTTCGGTGCCGTACGAGATGCCGAAGTAGTGCAGCTTGTCGTCGCCGAGGACCTGCCTCATCAGGTCCATGTCGCGAGCGGCGTTGGCGGTGCCGACGTACGGGAGCTCGTCGCCCGAGTTCTCCTCGCAGGCGGAGGCGTACGACGCGAGGCTGTCGGTGAAGGCCTTCTCCTCGGCGGCGTCGTCCGGGGTGCCGTCCTGGGCGTAGAACTCGTCGAGTTCCTTGTCGTCCTGGCACTGGATGCCCACACTGCGGCCGACGCCGCGCGGGTCGAAGCTGACGAGGTCGTAACGGGAGCGCAGCCGCTCGTAGTTCGAGGCCAGGGAGGGCAGGCCGGTCACGCCCGAAGCACCGGGGCCGCCGAAGTTGAAGACGAGGGAGCCGATGCGGTTGTCCGTGTCACGGGCCTTCGCGCGGATGAGCGCGATTTCGATCGTCTCGCCGTCGGGCTTCGCGTAGTCGCGCGGGGCGTCCATGAAGGCGCACTGCCAGGCGTCGCCGCCGGGGAGGGGTTCCGGGGAAGCGCCGCCGCCCTCCGCGACGGACGGGGCGGAGCAGTCCGCCCAGTCCAGCTCCTGGACGGCGAGATCCCTGGTCCCGGCGCCGCCCCCGCCCTGGCCGCCGCTGTCGGAACAGCCGGCGAGGGACACGAGAACGGCTGCGGTGGTGAGAACGGCCGCGGCACGCGGGGCGGCGGAAGTCGGCATGGATCCATCGTGCGACGGGACGCGGGAGCGTGCGCTCCGGGAGCGCCATTCGGGACAGCACGGGCAGCCGCGCCGGCCGTGCGCACCGGGGTACGGCTCAGAGCGCGACCAGGGTGACCTCCGTCGCCTTCACGCTCACCCACACCCGCACCCCCTCCGCGAGCCCCAGCTCCGCGGCCGCCGCCGGAGTGACTTCCGCGACGACCTCGGGGGCCGCGTCGATCAGGACGCGCAGGCGGCTCCCGTGCGCCGTCAGCTCGCGGACCGTTCCCGGCCAGTTGTTGCGCGGGCTTCCCGTGGGCCGGTCCCGGTGTACGGACACGGCCTCGGGGCCCACGACGGCGAGGCCCGGGGCGCCGCCGGGGAGCGGTTCCGCGGCGACCAGGTGTGCGCCGCCGCGCAGCTCCAGGCCGTCGGCCGTCGTCGTGCCGGGCCAGGCGTTGCGGCCGAGCATCCGGGCCACCCAGGGGGAACGCGGATGCCGGGCGACCTCCGCCGGAGGGGCGTACTGCACGGCCTCGCCCTCCTCCAGTACGAGGACGTGGTCCGCCAGCGAAACGGCCTCGACCGGATCGTGCGTGACGATCAGACAGACGCCGGGGAAGCCCGCGAGGTGGTCGCGCAGGGCGTGCCGGACGCGGGCCCTGGTCGTCTGGTCCAGTGCGGCGAGCGGCTCGTCCAGGAGGAGGAGGCGGGGGCGTGCGGCGAGGGCGCGGGCGAGGGCGACGCGCTGCGCCTGGCCCCCCGAGAGCTGGCCGGGCCTGCGGTGCGCGAGGTGGCCGACGCCGAGCCGGTCGAGCCACTCCTGGGCCTCCCCGCGCGCGCGTGCCCGGGAAGCGCCCTGGGAGGTTCTCCCGTACGCCGTGTTGGCGAGCGCGGTCATGTGCGGGAACAGCGCGCCGTCCTGCGGCACCCAGGCGATGCCGCGCCGGTGCGGCGGGAGGGAAGCGACGTCCTGTTCACCGAGCCGGAGGGAGAGCGCGGTGGCCCGGTCGGTGAGTCCGAGGAGGGCGCGCAGGAGGGTGGTCTTGCCCGCCCCGTTGGGGCCGACGACGGCGACCGTACGGCCGCCCGCGACATCGAGCCCCACGCGCGCGTGCCCGTCGACCTCGGCGGCCAGCGGCCACCGGGGAACGTCGCCGGACCGGTCACCGGCGTCACCCGCGGAGGGCGCGTTCCCGGGAACGGCGTCCGGGCCCGCAGGCAGGGCACCCGGAGACGGCGCGTCGTCCTCGGGAGCCGGCACCGTCGCCGGCGCGCCGCGGTCCGCGCCCTGCGGGCCCAGCCAGCGGCCCCGCAGGGCGATCAGTACCGCTGTCGCCACCGCGAGCAGCAGCAGGGACACCGCCACGGCGCCGTCCGGGTCGTTCTGCAGCAGCAGGTAGACCTGGAGCGGCAGGGTCTGCGTGGTGCCCGGCAGGTTGCCGGCGAAGGTGATCGTCGCCCCGAACTCGCCCAGTGCCCGCGCCCAGCACAGCGCCGCACCCGCGAGCAGTCCCGGAGCGACCATCGGGACGGTCACCGTGAAGAACGTCCGCAGCGGTGACGCACCGAGCGAAACAGCCGTCTCTTCGTACCGGGGATGCAGCCCGGCCAGTGCCCCCTCCAGACTGATCACCAGGAACGGCATCGAGACGAACGCGGACGCGACGACCGCCCCCGCCGCCGAGAACGGCAGGCTCACCCCGAACCAGTCCGACAGCTGCTCACCGATCAGCCCGCGCCGCCCGTACCCCTGGAGGAGCGCCACACCGGCGACCGTCGGCGGCAGCACCATCGGCAGCATCACCAGAACGCGCACCAGAGCCTTGCCGCGGAAGGGGACCCGTGCCAGCAGCCACGCCAGCGGCACGCCCAGTACGAGCGACAGGAGCAGCGCCCACCCGGAGACCACCAGTGACAGGCCGAGCGCCTCGGTCACGGCGGGCGCGGACAGCCGCCGGGGCAGCGACGACCACGGCGTGCCGGCGAGCACCCCCGCCAGCGGGAGCAGCAGGAAGGCGACAGCCAGCCCCGCCGGGAGCGTGAGCGTGAGCGGCGCACGCCCCTTCACCGGGCTCACGGCGCCTGGAACCCCGCGTCGCGCAGCAGCTTCTGCGCCTTCGGGGAAGTGAGCCACCGCACGAAGTCCGAGGCCTCCTCGCCGTGCTCCGAGCCGTCGAGGACCGCGGCCGGGTACGAGGCGACCGCGTTCTGCGCGTCGGGTACGGCGACCGTGGCGACCTTGCCCCCGGCCGCCGCGGCGTCCGTCACGTACACCAGACCGGCGTCGGCCTCGCCCAGCTCCACCTTGCTCAGTACCGCGCGCACGTTCGGCTCCTGGGAGACGGGCTTCACCTTCACCCCCGCCCCGTCCAGAATCTTCTGGCTGTAGCGGCCGACCGGCACCTCGGGCGCCGCGAGAACCACCTTCAGGCCGCCCCTGGAGAGGTCCTCCAGGCCGCCGATCTTCTCCGGATTGCCCTTCGCGGTGGCGATGGTGAGGCGGTTCCTGGCGATGACGACCGGGTCGCCGGTGTCCTCCTTCAGCCCGTCCATGGTGGTGGTGTCGGCGGTGACCAGCGCGTCGGCGGGCACTCCCTGGCGCACCTGGGAGGCGAGTTCCTGCGAGCCGTTGAAGGAGAAGGTCACCTCCGTGCCGGGGTGCTCCTTCTCGTACGCCGCGCCGGCCGCCTCGAAGACATCGGTGAGCGAGGCCGCGGCCAGCACGGTGATCTCGGCAGTACCCGTCTTCTCGCCGGCCTGCGGCCCCCCGCCGCCGTCCTCGGCGCCACAGGCGGCGAGCAGCGGGACGAGCAGCGAGGCGGCGACGACGGGCAGGACGGTACGGCGCATGGAAACCCCCGGAGTGTCGGTTGTGGTCGGCGGGAACACCGCCGGTTCACGCGCGGTCGATGTGGACATTGGTCGACTTCACGCGGGCCACCGCCTCCATCCCGACCTCCAGGCCGAGCTCCTCGACGGCCTCCCGGGTCAGCAGGGAGACCAGCCGGTGCGGGCCCGCCTGTATCTCGACCTGGGCGGCGACGTCGCCGAGCTTCACCGCGGTGATGATCCCGGCGAAGGCGTTGCGCGCGGTCGTGTACGGGACCTCGCCGTGCTCGTTGGCCTGCTGGGCCAGCTCGACGGCGTACGCCGCGAGAACGGGCCCGTCGATCAGCCGCCGGCCGGTCTCGTCCCTGCGCGTGGTGATCCGGCCGGCGTCGGCCCAGCGGCGGACGGTGTCGGGACTGACGCCGAGGAGCCGCGCCGCCTGTTGAGTGGTGTAGGACCGCATGTGCGGCAATGTAAGGCCGTTCGGCCCGCACCTGCAAGGAAGATCGGGTGATGCTCCCAGCAGATGCGGCGCGGCTCGTACGAAGTGACCAGAGGTGGCCAGAGGTGACCAGAGGTGGCTAGAGCTGTTCCTTGCGCGTCAGGTGGTTGAAGAACAGCCATCCCGGCAGCACCGGCAGCCAGAAGGTCAACAGCCGGTACAGCAGCACCGCCGGGGTCGCGACTGCGGCGGGCAGGCCCGCGAACGTCAGCGCCGTGATGAGCGCGCCCTCGACCGCGCCGATACCGCCGGGCGTCGGCACCGCGGAACCGAGCGCGTTGGCGGTCAGGAAGACGACGGCGACGGTGGCGTAGCTCAGGTGGACCTCGCTGCCGAAGGCGCGGATCGACGCGTCCAGGCACATCACGAACGCCGCGGTCAGCAGGAGCATCCCGCCGATACCGGTGACCAGCTTCTGCGGCCGCTGCAGCACGTCGAGCATGCGCGGCACCACACCCGCGAACAACGACCGCACCCGCGTCACCACGAACCTGCGCAGGATCGGCACGGCCGTCACCACCAGCGCCAGCACCGCCGCCGTCAGCAGCCCCGCGATCACCGTCCGGGACGGGGAGAGCGTGGGGGTGTGTTCGGTGCCCGTCATATAGCCGAAGATCATCAGCAGCGTGATGTGGCTCGCGAGGCCGAAGAGCTGCGAGGCGCCGACACTCGCCACCGCGAGCCCGGGACGCACCCCGGCGCGCTGGAGGAAACGGGCGTTGAGCGCCACACCGCCGATCGCCGCCGGCGCGACCAGCTTCACGAAGGATCCGGCCACCTGTGCTTTGACCGTCCGCCAGAAGGCGACCTTCTCGGGAACGAAGCCGAGCAGGCTCATCGCCGCGGCCGGGTAGCTCAGCGCGGAGAACAGCGCGGCCACCGCGGCCCAGCGCCAGTCCGCCTTCGCGATCGCCTCGGTGATGTCGTTGGCCATCAGCGTCGAGATCAGGAAGTACGCGGCGAACGCGCCGGCGACGACGCTGACGAGCGTACGGAGCCTGATGCGTTCGAGGCGGGCCGGCTCGATCGGCGCCTGCGGCCGGATGAGCAGCACCTGGTGACGGATCTGCGTCAGCAGGTCCTCCTCGCGCGCCTCCTCCAGGGCCTCCTCTATGGCCCCCTTCTCGGCCTTCTTCCCCGCCCGTACGGACTTGCGGCCACCGGCCGCCGCGGCTTCGCCGGTGCCGGGCTCCCCGGCCTCGGCCGCCTTGGCGGCGTGCGACGCCTCGAGCACCGCCTCGCGCTCGCGCTGCGACCGTTCGCGCGCCAGCCTGCGCAGCGTCGCGCGGGTGGAGCGGCTGAGCGCGATCGGCTGGAGCAGCGGCAGGCTGTCGGCGACCGCGTCGGGCCCCAGCACCTTCACGGCGGCGGCCACGGCGCGCTCGGCGCCCGCGCGCAGCCCCAGCGTCGTCAGGAGCTGGGCGACGTCCATGCGCAGGACGACGTCGCCCGCGGCGATCTCACCGCCGCGCAGATCGGTCAGGATGACCTTGCCGGAACGATCCACCAGGATCGCGTCGCCGACGAGTCTGCGGTGCGCGATACGGCGCGACTGGAGGGCCTTCACCTGACGCCAGGCACCGCGCAGCAGCTCGTCGGTGATCTCCTCGTCGGGCAGCGAGTCCAGGGAGCGGCCGCCCAGGTGCTCGTAGACGAGCATCACGGCGTCGGGGCCGAGCTCGGATGTGGCGATCAGCTTCGGCGCGTTGGCCCCGGCGGCGATGGCGGCGTACGCGAGCAGCGCCTCCTGCTCCAGGGCCTGGCGCAGGGACTGGATCGAGCGGCGCTGGGTGATGCCGCGCAGGGTCACCTGGCGCCACACCCGGTAGAAGAACCCCTGCGCCTGCTGCTCGCGGTCGACGACGGTGACGTCGAGGGGCGGCCCGTCCTCCAGGGTGACGAGATAGCGCCGCCCGCGGTCGCCCTGCTCGGCCGAGTCGGGCACGTCCTCGGCGCGCATCGCCGTCACGGGGCGGAAGCCGACGTGCCGCAGGCCCGCGAGGAGGGTCTGTCCGGTGGGCCGTACGTTCGGGGACCCGACGGCGTAGAGCGTCCCGTACGCGACGGTCCAGCCGATCAGCACGGTGACGATGATCGAGAACGGAGTGGTCTGGCGGCCGACCAGTACGGCGAACGAGTTGAGCAGCAGCACCGCCCACAGCGCCACGCGCCAGCGCGGCCTGCGGGCCATGCCGACGGCTGTCATGTAGGCGATGACCGGCGCGAGGTATCCGTGCACGGGATCGGTCAGTCCGCCGTTCTCCGCGGCCTGGGTGAGCGCTTCCCTGATCGTGTCCGGGGCGGCCTCGGAGACCCACAGGTCGGTGGCGAGCGCGACACCGTGCGCGAGCACGGCCGCCAGAACGCCGTCCGCGATCCGCAGTCCGTCGCGCTTGACCAGCCGCTCGATCGCGAAGGCGACCGGGAGGATCAGCACGGCGATGCTGGAGATGAGGCCGGCCAGCTTGATGAAGACGTCCGGGGTCTGGCCCGTGCCCTTGCTGATGTCCTGCTCGAGCCCGGACGCGGTGCCGTGCGCGAAGGCCGCGATGGCCAGTACGCAGATGATGCCCAGTACGCCGACGAGCAGCCGTACCAGGTCGGAGGGGCGGTGCACGCGCGCGGAGAGCAGCGGTTCGTCGCCGGACACTCGGTCGATGTGGCTTCCCGCGGGCCCGCTGTTCATGTTCTTCGTGGGCCTCTCGGGAGCGTTCTCGGAAGCGTCAGGGCGCGACTCGGCGCCAGGGGTGCTCGCCGCCGGGGGAGGCTGCACGCCCTGCTCCTTCATCGCGTCTTCTCGATCTCGTATCACCTGTCACCGCCCGGATGATGGTGGCATGACCGAATGACAGAGGGGGGCATCAGGGTGCATTGCGGGGGCGTGCGGTGTTTTGGGCACGCCCCACGGAGCAGTGCGCACTGTCGGTGCCGTGGTGCAGGATGGGCCGGATGAACGACGAGCCGGAAGCCCCCGCACTCCCCGAGTACGCCGAGCGCGTGCTGGAGGTGGCGGAGATGATTCCGCCCGGACGTGTGATGACGTACGGGGACGTCGCCGAGTGGCTCGAGGAGGGCGGCCCCCGCCAGGTGGGGCGGGTGATGGCGCTCTACGGCGGCGGCGCGCCCTGGTGGCGCGTGGTGCGTTCCGACGGCGCGCTGCTGCCCGGCCACGAACTGCGCGCACTGGGGCACTACCGCGCGGAGGGCACCCCGCTGCGCACGGCCTCCCGGCAGTCCGGGGACCATCTGCCGCGCCTGGACATGAAGCGGGCGCGGTGGGACGGCGCCGCGGCCGGCGGTCCGGTCGGCGGAAGTGGACAAACTCACACGGCTCACACCTGACAGCCTCCAGTATGCGGCGGCGCGGCGGGCGGCGCCGGGAGCGTACGGGGCGCGGGGAGGGACACGGACCGGGGCGCCGGACCGGGTACGAGGCGGATTCGCTGCGTCCCCGCCGCCCACTGGCGTAGCGTCCTCTGGACGCGGCACGCGCAGAGCGCTCATCCCGCACCCACCGCGCTCCGCGCGCGGCAAGTCAACCCGTACACCCACCAGGACCGGCGATCCACGTGAGCTCCTCCACTTCCACAGGTTCCGCCTGGAATCCTCCGCACCGTCAGGCGCGGCAGCGGACCCCGAGCGCGTACCGACTGGTGCGTACCCCGCCGGGCCCGGTGGATCCCCCTCTCCTGGACGCACGGCAGCGCGCTGTGGTTGACCACCCGGGCGGTCCGTTGCTGGTCCTCGCGGGACCGGGCACCGGAAAGACGACGACCCTGGTGGAGGCCGTCGCCGCGCGCGTCGCCAAGGGAGCCGACCCGGCGCGCATCCTGGTGCTCACCTTCAGCCGCAAGGCGGCGGTGGAACTGCGCGACCGGCTGGCGCTGCGGCTCGGCGGCGCGTACGGACCGCAGGCGACCACGTTCCACTCCTTCTGCTACGCCCTGGTCCGCGCCCACCAGAACAGCGACCTCTTCAGCGAACCCCTGCGCCTGCTGTCCGGTCCCGAGCAGGACGTCGCCGTACGCGACCTGCTCGCCGGCCACGTCGAGCTGGAGCACACCGGCCTGCCTTCCCCCGTCCGGTGGCCGGACGAACTGCGCGCCTGTCTCACCACGCGCGGCTTCGCCGACGAGGTCCGCGCGGTGCTGGCGCGCAGCCGGGAGCTGGGGCTCGGCCCCGACGCCCTCGGAGCCTTCGCGGCGCGTACGGGACGGCCCGACTGGAAGGCCGCGGCGGCCTTCCTGGCCGAGTACCTCGACGTACTCGACATGCAGGGCGTCCTGGACTACGCGGAACTGGTCCACCGCGCGGTGCTGCTCGCCGAACGGGCGGAGTCCACGGGGCGGCTCAGCGCGCGGTACGACGCCGTCTTCGTGGACGAGTACCAGGACACGGACCCCGCGCAGGTCCGTCTGCTCCACGCCCTGGCCGGCTCCGGCCGCACCCTGGTGGCCTTCGGCGACCCGGACCAGTCGATCTACGCGTTCCGTGGTGCGGACGTCGGCGGCATCCTCGACTTCCCGGACAGGTTCCGCGCAGCGGACGGCTCCCCTTCTCCGGTGGAGGTGCTGACGACCTCGCGCCGCTCAGGAGCCGGCCTCCTGGCGGCCACCCGCCTGCTCACCCGCCGGATGCCGCTGACGCGCCTGCCGGCCGAGAAGGTACGGGCCCACCGCGACCTGGCTCCGGTACGCGAAGGGGGCCGCGTGGAGGTCTTCACCTACCCCACGGCGGGCACGGAGCTCGACAACATCGCGGACATCCTGCGCCGCGCCCACCTGGAGGAGGGCGTGCCGTGGAAAGAGATGGCGGTACTGGTACGCGCCGGCGGCCGCACGATCCCCGCCGTACGCAGGGCCCTCACGTCCGCGGGCGTCCCCCTGGAGATCGACGGCGACGACCTCGCCCTGCGCCACGAGCCCGCGGTGGCCCCCCTGCTGACGGCCCTGAGGGCAGTGGCCGAGGCGGCGGTCGCCCCGTCCCCCGCCGTGTCGCGGGAATCCGGCTCCGCCACCGGAGAACCGCCCCTCGCGGTGCCGGCGCCGGCCCACGGCAGCGGAACCGACGTTCCTGGCGGACCGGACACGTCCGCCGCGCGACAGGACACCGACGCTGCCGGGGAGCCCGGGGAGCCCGGGGAGCCCGCCCCGCAGTCCGAGGAAGAGCAAGAGGAAGAGAGGGACCGGACAAGCCCCGCCCCGCCCGCTGCCGCCACCACCTGGCTCAGCACGGAAGCCGCCGCCGAGCTGCTCGCCTCGCCGCTCGCCGGCATGGACACCGCGGACCTCCGCCGTCTCGGCCGCGCCCTGCGCGACGAGGAGCGTGCCGCCGGCAACCGGCTCCCGCCGCCCTCCGACGAACTGCTCGCCCGCGCTCTCGCCGAACCCGAGCGCCTGGCCGCGCACGATCCGGCGTACGCCCGTGGCGCCCAGCGCCTCGGCACGCTCCTGCGCAAGGCCCGCACCCTCCTCGAAGCCGGCGGCACCGCCGAAGAGGCCCTCTGGGAGCTGTGGAACGGCACCCCCTGGCCAGGACGCCTCGAACGCGCCGCCCTGCGCGGCGGACCGGCCGGCCGCAACGCCGACCGCGACCTCGACGCCGTGTGCGCGCTGTTCGACACCGCCGCCCGCGCCGAGGAGCGCTCCGGCGGCCGCGGCGCCCTGAACTTCCTGGAAGAGCTCGACGCCCAGGACATCGCCGCCGACACCCTCAGCAAGCGCGCCGTACGCCCCGACGCCGTACGCCTGATGACCGCGCACCGCTCGAAAGGGCTGGAGTGGCGCCTGGTCGTCGTGGCGGGCGTGCAGGAGGGCCTGTGGCCGGACCTGCGCCGCCGCGGTTCGCTCCTCGAAGCAGACCGGATCGGCTGCGACGGCCTCGCCGAGCCCCTCACCCCCGGCGCCCTCCTCGCCGAGGAACGCCGCCTCTTCTACGTCGCCGCGACCCGCGCGCGCGAGCGGCTCGTCGTCACCGCCGTCAAGGCCCCCGCCGACGACGGCGACCAGCCCTCCCGCTTCCTCACCGAACTCGGCGTCGAGCCCAGGGACGTCACCGGCCGCCCCCGCCGCCCGCTCGCCGTGGCCGCCCTCGTCGCCGAACTGCGCGCCACCACCGTCGACCCGGCGGCGACCCCCGCCCTGCGCGACGCCGCCGCCCGCAGGCTGGCCCGCCTCGCCGCCCTCGCCGACGAGGACGGCCAGCCGCTGGTCCCTTCCGCGCACCCGTACCGCTGGTGGGGCCTGTACGACCCGACGCACAGCAGCATCCCCCTGCGCGACCGCGACCAGCCCGTGGCGCTCTCGGGAAGCGCCCTGGACCAGCTCGCGAACACCTGCTCCCTGCAGTGGTTCCTGGGACGCGAGGTGAAAGCGGACGCACCCGCGACCGCCGCGCAGGGCTTCGGCAACGTCGTGCACGTCCTGGCCGACGAGGTCGCGTCCGGCCGTACACCCGCCGATCTCGCCGTACTCATGGAACGCCTCGACTCCGTCTGGGACGCCCTCGCCTTCGACGCCCCCTGGAAGTCCCAGCAGGAGAAGGAGCACGCGCGCGTGGCGCTCGAACGCTTCCTCCAGTGGCACGTCATGGACCGCGGCGGCCGCACCCCGGTGGCGACCGAGCACGACTTCGACGTGACCCTGGAGGCGGGCGGCGAGTACGAGGTGCGCATCCGCGGTTCCATGGACCGCGTCGAGGCGGACGCCGAGGGACGGGCGTACGTCGTCGACTTCAAGACGGGGAAAGCGGCCCCCACGCGCGAGGAGGTCGCCCACCACCCCCAGCTGGCCGTCTACCAGCTCGCCGTACGGGAAGGCGCGGTGGACGACGTCTTCGGCGGGACGCGCCCCGAGCCGGGCGGCGCCGAACTCGTACAGCTGCGGCAGCCGGCCGCCAAGAAGGACGGCGGGGAGGCCCTCCCCAAGATCCAGGCGCAGGAGCCGCTCGCCGGGGAGTGGGTCGGCGATCTGCTCGCCACCGCCGCGGGCCGCGTACTCGACGAACGCTTCAGCCCGGCCACCGGCCAGCACTGCACGCACTGCGCGTTCCGCGCCGCGTGCAGCGCGCAGCCGGAGGGCCGCCACATCGTCGAGTAGCGCCGGCGTCACGGAACGTCGCTGTCAGTGGGGCCGGATAGCCTCTCTCGGGTGTCAGCTCGAATCACCGACCCCGAGGAGCTCAAAGAGCTCCTCGGCATCCCGTTCACCCCGGAGCAGATGGCGTGCATCACCGCACCGCCCGCCCCGCAGGTCATCGTGGCCGGAGCCGGTTCGGGCAAGACGACGGTCATGGCCGCGCGCGTGGTGTGGCTGGTCGGCACCGGGCAGGTCGCCCCCGAGCAGGTGCTGGGCCTGACCTTCACCAACAAGGCCGCCGGTGAACTCGCCGAGCGCGTGCGCAAGGCGCTGGTGCGCGCCGGGGTGACCGACCCCGACGTCATCGACCCCGACAACCCTCCCGGCGAGCCCCGGATCTCGACGTACCACGCCTTCGCCGGGCAGCTCCTCGCCGACCACGGCCTGCGCATCGGCCTCGAACCCACCGCCCGCCTCCTCGCCGACGCCACCCGCTACCAGCTCGCCGCCCGCGTGCTGCGCGAGGCCCCCGGCCCGTACCCCGCGCTGACCAGGTCGTTCCCGTCCCTGGTCAGCGACCTGCTGGCGCTGGACGCCGAGCTGGCCGAGCACCTCGTGAAGCCGGCCCGCCTCGCGGCGTACGACACCGGACTGCTGAGCACCCTCGCGTCCGTCAAGCTCTCCAACGCCGACCTGCGCAAGGTCCCCGAGGCGGCCTCCGCCCGCCTCGAACTGCTCGACCTCACCACCCGCTACCGCGAGGCCAAGCGCAGCCGCGACCTCCTCGACTTCGGCGACCAGATCGCGCTCTCCGCCGAGCTCGCACTCACCAGCGAGGAGACCGGCCGGATCCTGCGCGACGAATTCCGGGTGGTCCTCCTCGACGAGTACCAGGACACGTCGGTCGCGCAGCGCCTCCTCCTCTCCGGCCTGTTCGGCGGCGGCACCGGGCACGCCGTGACGGCGGTCGGCGACCCCTGCCAGGCGATCTACGGCTGGCGCGGTGCCTCCGTCGCCAACCTCGACGACTTCCCCGCCCACTTCCCGTACGCCGACGGAAGCCCCGCGTCCCGCTTCTCGCTCAGCGAGAACCGCCGCAGCGGCGGTCGCCTCCTCGACCTCGCCAACGGCCTGGCCGTCCCCCTGCGCGCCATGCACGAGGGCGTGGAGGCACTGCGCCCGGCCCCCGGCGCGGAGCGCGACGGCATCGTCCGCTGCGCCCTCCTGCCCACCCACGCGGAGGAGATCGAGTGGCTGGCCGACTCGATCGCCCACCTCGTCCGCACGGGCAAGGAGCCGGGCGAGATCGCCGTCCTGTGCCGTACGGCGGGGGACTTCGCCGAGATCCAGGGCGCGCTGGTGGCCCGCGACGTACCGGTCGAGGTCGTCGGCCTCTCCGGGCTGCTCCACCTCCCCGAGGTGGCCGACCTCGTCGCGGTCTGCGAGGTCCTCCAGGACCCGGGCGCCAACGCCTCGCTCGTCCGCATCCTCACCGGCCCGCGCTGGCGCATCGGCCCGCGCGACCTGGCGCTGCTGGGGCGCCGGGCGCGCCTGCTCGTCCACCGCGCGCCGGGAGCCGACCCGGAGACCGACCCCGACGGGAGACTGGCCGAGGCCGTCGAGGGCGTGGACCCGGCGGAGGTCGTCTCCCTCGCCGACGCGCTCGACACCTTCCTGGAGTCCGGCGGTACGGACGACGGCCTGCCCTTCTCGGCGGACGCCCGGATCCGATTCGCGCGCCTCGCGGCCGAGCTGCGCGACCTGCGCCGCTCGCTCGCCGACCCGCTCATGGACGTACTGCACCGGGTGCTCGCCACGACGGGCCTCGAAGTGGAACTGTCCGCCTCACCGCACGCCCTGGCCGCCCGCCGGCGCGAGACGCTGAGCAACTTCCTGGACACGGCGGCGGGATTCGCGGCGCTCGACGGCGAGGCGAACCTGCTGGCCTTCCTCGGCTTCCTGCGGACCGCCGCCCAGTACGAGAAGGGCCTGGACAACGCCCTGCCCGGCGGGGAGAACACCGTCAAGGTGCTCACCGCGCACAAGTCCAAGGGCCTGGAGTGGGACGTCGTGGCGGTGCCGGGCCTGGTGACGGGCCACTTCCCGAGCGAGCAGTCCCGCGACTCCTGGACGTCCCAGGCCAAGGTGCTGCCGCACGCGCTGCGCGGTGACGCGGCGACCCTGCCGGACGTGGGGGAGTGGGACAGCAAGGGCATCAAGGCGTTCAAGGACGACATGAAGGCCCACCAGCACACCGAGGAACTCCGCCTCGGGTACGTCACCTTCACGCGCCCGCGTTCGCTGCTGCTCGGCTCGGGCCACTGGTGGGGCCCGACCCAGAAGAAACCGCGCGGCCCTTCCGGCTTCCTGCGGGCGCTGTACGACCACTGCGCGGCCGGCTTCGGGGAGATCGAGGCATGGGCGGACGAGCCGGCGGAGGACGAGGAGAACCCCTCCCTGCGCGAATCGGCGGCGGACCGCGCCTGGCCCCTGCCGCTGGACCCGACGTCCATGGCCCGCCGCCGCCGGGCGGCGGAGACGGTCATGGCGCACCTGGAGGACCTGGCCGCGGACCGGGCCGACGAGGAGCCCGCCGGCGCGGACGAAGACTCCGACGCCGGTCCGGCGGACTGGGACACCCTCCTCACGGAACGCCCCACGGCGGCCGGCGCCGGCGCCGGTGCCGACGGTCCTCCCGACGCGTTCTACGAGTCCGACGGCCCTCCCGATGCGTTCTACGAAGGCGAAGGCGAAGGCGATCCCGGCCCGGCGGACTGGGACAACTGGTCCACCCTGCGCCCCGGCGCCATACCCGCACCCCGGACCCCCCCGGCCCCCGAGCACCCCGGCGCCGCCCCGGAGCACGCCCACCCCGCCTCCGGCGCCCGGGGCCACGACGCCACGCCCGCACGCCCCCACCCGACGGACCCGACGGACGCGACGGACCCGACGGACGCGACGGACGCGACGGACCCGACGGACCCGGCGGACGCGACGCGCCTCACCGGGACCCGAGGGCCCGCAGGGTTCGTTCCGCAGCCCCGGGAAGAGGCGGGCCGAAGCGCGGGCTCCCTCACCCCCGAGGAAGCCCGCGCCATCGCCTCCTGGGACCGCGACCTCGACGCCCTCGCCGGTGAGCTCCGCCGCGCCCGCGCCACCACCCGCGATGTCCACGTCCCCCCTTCCCTGACCGCATCCCAGCTCCTGCGGCTCGCCGCCGACCCCGACGGCTTCGCCCACGAGCTCGCCCGCCCCATGCCGCGCCCGCCCCAGCCCGCCGCCCGCCGCGGCACCCGGTTCCACGCGTGGGTGGAGTCACGTTTCGAGGAGCTGCCGCTGCCCATGCTCGGCCCCGACGAGCTGCCCGGCGGCGACGGGACCGAGGCCGAGATCGCGGACGAGCGCGACCTGGCCGCCCTCAAGGAGGCGTTCGAGCGCACCCCGTACGCCCGCCGCACCCCGTACCGCATCGAGGTGCCCTTCCACCTCACCCTCGCGGGCCGGGTGATCCGGGGCCGCATGGACGCGGTGTACCGCGACGAGGACACCGGCGCGTACGAGATCATCGACTGGAAGACGGGCCGTACGCACACCGCCGACCCCCTCCAGCTCGCGCTCTACCGTCTGGCCTGGGCCGAGCAGCACGACCTGCCGCTCGACTCCGTGGCCGCCGCCTTCCTCTACGTACGCACCGGCGAAATCGCGCGCCCCGCCCGCCTTCCCGGCCGCGCCGAGCTCGAACGGATCCTGCTGGACGAGCCCCCACCGGCGGGCGGATAGGCTCAAGGACATGAGCGACACCCCGGACAGCGTCGTCCGTACGTACATCGACACGCACCGCGCGGCCTTCCTCGGCGACCTCGCCGACTGGCTGCGCATCCCGTCCGTGTCGGCGCAGCCCGTCCACGCGGCCGATGTGCGCCGCAGCGCCGAATGGCTCTCCGCGAAGCTCGGGGAGACCGGCTTCCCGGTCACCGAGGTATGGCCCACGGCGGGCGCCCCGGCGGTCTTCGCCGAGTGGCCGAGCGGCGATCCGGCCGCCCCCACCGTCCTCGTCTACGGACACCACGACGTGCAGCCCGCCGCCCGCGCGGACGGCTGGCACACCGACCCCTTCGAGCCGGAGATCGTCGACGGCAGGCTCTACGCCCGCGGCGCCGCCGACGACAAGGGCCAGGTGTTCTTCCACACCCTCGGGGTACGCGCCCACCTCGCCGCCACCGGCCGCACCGCCCCCGCCGTCAACCTCAAGCTCCTTGTCGAGGGCGAGGAGGAGTCCGGTTCCCCGCACTTCCGCGCCCTCGTCGAGGAGCGCGCCGAGCGCCTCGCCGCCGATGCCGTGATCGTCTCCGACACCGGCATGTGGTCCGAGGACACCCCGACCGTGTGCACGGGCATGCGCGGCGTGGCCGACTGCGAGATCGAGCTGTACGGCCCCGACCAGGACATCCACTCGGGATCCTTCGGCGGCGCCGTCCCCAACCCCGCCACCGTCGCCGCCCGCCTGGTCGCCGCTCTCCACGACGAGGACGAGCGCATCGCGATCCCCGGTTTCTACGACGGCGTCGTGGAGCTCACGGACCGCGAGCGCGAACTGTTCGCCGAGCTTCCCTTCGACGAGGCCGAGTGGCTGCGTACGGCCAAGTCCCGCGCCACCCTCGGCGAGGCGGGCCACACCACCCTGGAGCGCGTCTGGGCCCGCCCGACCGCCGAGGTCAACGGCATCGGCGGCGGCTACCAGGGCCCCGGCGGCAAGACGATCGTGCCGTCCTCCGCCCACCTGAAGCTGTCTTTCCGTCTGGTCGCAGGCCAGGACCCGGACAAGATCGAGCAGGCCGTACGCGACTGGACCGCATCCCGTGTCCCGGCCGGCATCCGCCACGAGATCACGTTCGGCGCCGCCACCCGCCCGTGCCTGACGCCGCTGGACCACCCCGCCCTCCAGTCCGTCGTACGGGCCATGGGCCGCGCCTTCGGCCAGAAGATCCGCTTCACGCGCGAGGGCGGCTCGGGACCCGCGGCCGACCTCCAGGACGTACTCGGTGCACCGGTGCTCTTCCTGGGTATCTCCGTACCGTCCGACGGCTGGCACGCACCCGACGAGAAGGTCGAACTCGACCTGCTCTTCAAGGGCGTCGAGACCGCCGCGTACCTGTGGGGCGACTTCGCGGCGCACTGGCGCGCCTCCTGAACCTGACACCGTCCGAATCCACCAGGGGGAGTTGGAAGCACCTGTGAGCACCTCGACCGACCACACGGGCCTGACCACGGAGACCGCGCGGACCACGGAGCGGCCGATCGGGCTCACCGCCCCGAGCGGCATCGACCGCGCCGCGCACCACCGCCTCGACGAGGCCTGGCTGGCCGCGGCATGGAGCCACCCGACGACCCGCGTCTTCGTGGTCTCCGGTGGCCAGGCCCTGATCGACGACACCCCGGACGGCCGCACCGAACTCGTCATGACCCCGGCCTTCGAGGCCCCGGTCACCGAGACGCACCGCTATTTCCTCGGTACGGACGAGGACGGCGTCAGCTACTTCGCGCTCCAGAAGGACTCCCTGCCCGGCCGGATGGACCAGTCCGCGCGGCCGGCGGGCCTGCGCGAAGCCGGGCTCCTGCTCTCCCCGCGCGACGCGGGTCTGATGGTCCACGCGGTGGCCCTGGAGAACTGGCAGCGGCTGCACCGTTTCTGTTCGCGCTGCGGCGAGCGCACCGTCATCGCGGCGGCCGGGCACATCCGCCGCTGCCAGGCGTGCGGCGCCGAGCACTACCCGCGTACCGACCCCGCTGTGATCATGCTGGTCACGGACGAGGAGGACCGCGCGCTGCTCGGCCGCCAGGTGCACTGGCCGGAAGGCCGGTTCTCGACGCTCGCGGGCTTCGTGGAGCCCGGCGAGTCGATCGAGGAGTCGGTGGCCCGTGAGGTCTTCGAGGAGGCGGGCGTCACCGTCGGCAGCGTCGAGTACGTCGCCAGCCAGCCGTGGCCGTTCCCGTCCAGCCTGATGCTGGGCTTCATGGCACGCGCCATATCGTCGGAGATCAACGTGGACGGCGAGGAGATCGAAGAGGCGCGCTGGTTCTCCAGGGACGACCTGCGGAGCGCCATCGAGTCCGGCGAGATCGTGTCCCCCTCGGGCATCTCCATCGCGGCCCGCCTGGTGGAGCTCTGGTACGGCAAGCCCCTGCCGAAGCCGCTGAACCCGTAGTCCCCGCGGCCTCCCGCGACATACGGAAGGGCCCCCGCGCTGCCGCGCTGTCCGGGGGCCCTTCCGTACGTGTTCCGGGTCCGAGCGCTCTGTGCTGCTCCGAGCTGCCCTGTGCTGCTCTGTGTACGCGCGCCTCAGACCGCCAGCGCCTGCTTGACCTGGGCGAGGCTCGGGTTGGTCATGACCGTCTGCTCACCGGAGGCGGGGACCACGAGGACGGTCGGGACCGTCTGGTTTCCGCCATTCGCCTTCTCCACGAAGGCCGCCGACTCAGGGTCCAGTTCGATGTTGATCTCGGTGTACGCGATGCCCTCACGGTCCATCTGGCTCTTGAGCCGACGGCAGTAGCCGCACCACGTGGTGCTGTACATCGTCACAGTGCCCTGCATGTCGTATGCGCTCCTCTGGTTCGCCGGGGCGTGTCCCCGGTGAGTCGGAAATGCCAGTGTGTGAACGTACGCGGCCCGACCGCCATTCCCGCATCCCGCATTAGTACGACCGGCGCCCGGCCCCTGTGGACAACGGGCCGCATCCACCTCGTGCGACCTGGCAGCATGGCGGGGTGACAGCAGCAACGCACCTCTCTCCTTTCCCGCAGGTCCCCGACTCGGCAGACGCGGTGCTCGAAGGGCTCGACCCCGAGCAGCGCGCGGTCGCCACGGCCCTGCACGGTCCGGTGTGCGTGCTGGCGGGAGCGGGCACCGGCAAGACGCGCGCCATCACGCACCGCATTGCGTATGGCGTACGCGCCGGGATCCTGCAGCCCGCCAGTGTGCTTGCCGTCACGTTCACCAACCGCGCCGCCGGCGAGATGCGCGGCCGGCTCCGCCAGCTCGGCGCGGGCGGCGTCCAGGCCCGGACGTTCCACTCCGCCGCGCTGCGCCAGCTCCATTACTTCTGGCCGAAAGCAGTCGGTGGCGACCTGCCCCGCCTCGTCGAGCGCAAGGTCCAGCTGGTCGCCGAGGCCGCCGCCCGCTGCCGCGTCCGTCTCGACCGCAACGAGCTGCGGGACGTGACGGGCGAGATCGAGTGGGCGAAGGTCACGCAGGCCGTCCCCGGCGACTATCCGGCCGCGGCTGCCAAGTCCGGCCGTGACACCCCCAGGGACGCGGCGGAGATCTCCCAGATCTACGCGATGTACGAGCAGCTCAAGCGCGACCGCGCCGTGATCGACTTCGAGGACGTGCTGCTGCTCACCGTCGGCATCCTCCAGGACCGGGACGACATCGCCGACCACGTGCGCAGCCAGTACCAGCACTTCGTGGTGGACGAGTACCAGGACGTCAGCCCGCTCCAGCAGCGGCTGCTCGAACTGTGGCTCGGCGACCGGCAGAGCCTGTGCGTCGTCGGCGACGCCAGCCAGACGATCTACTCCTTCACCGGTGCCACCCCCGACCACCTGCTGAACTTCCGCACCAAGCACCCGGACGCCACCGTGGTGAAGCTGGTCCGTGACTACCGTTCGACGCCACAGGTCGTCCACCTGGCCAACGGCCTGCTGAGCCAGGCGCGGGGCCGGGCCGCCGAGCACCGTCTGGAGCTGGTCTCCCAGCGCGAAGCGGGCCCCGAGCCCGTCTACACGGAGTACGCGGACGAGCCCACCGAGGCCGAGGGCACCGCCCGCCGCATCCGCGACCTCATCGCCGCGGGCGTCCCGGCCGGCGAGATCGCCGTGCTGTACCGCATCAACGCCCAGTCGGAGGTCTACGAACAGGCTCTGGCCGACGCCGGCGTGCCCTACCAGCTCCGCGGCGCGGAGCGGTTCTTCGAACGCCAGGAGGTGCGGAAGGCCATCCACGGCCTGCGCAGCGCCGCCCGGTTCGGCAACAACGACCCCCTGCTCGACGACGTCGTGGACCTCCCCTCCCAGACCCGCGCCGTCCTCAGCGGCAACGGCTGGACCACGCAGCCCCCCGCGGGCTCCGGGGCGGTACGCGACCAGTGGGAGTCACTGGCCGCGCTGGTGCGCCTCGCGGAGGACTTCGCGAAGGCCAGGCCCGCCGCGACGCTCTCCGATCTCGTCACGGAGCTCGACGAGCGCGCGGCCGCCCAGCACGCGCCCACCGTCCAGGGCGTCACCCTCGCTTCGCTGCACTCGGCGAAGGGCCTGGAGTGGGACGCCGTGTTCCTGGTCGGTCTCACCGAGGGCATGATGCCGATCACCTACGCCAAGACCGACGAGCAGATCGAGGAGGAGCGGCGCCTGCTGTACGTCGGCGTCACGCGCGCCCGGCTGCATCTTGGTCTGTCCTGGGCCCTGTCCCGTTCACCGGGCGGCCGGGCCTCCCGCCGTCCGAGCCGTTTTCTGGGCGGGCTGCGCCCCGGCTCCGCGTCCTCTGGCAGCCGTGGCGCGGGCGGTGGCGGTGGCGTCGAGCACGGCGGCAGCGGCAGCGGCAGCAGGGGCACCGGTGGCGTGACCAGACCCAGGCGCCGCAGCTCGGCCCTGTGCCGGGTGTGCGGAAAGACGCTCACCGACGCGGGAGAGGTGAAGCTGATGCGCTGCGAGGACTGCCCGTCCGACATGGACGAGGCGCTGTACGAACGGCTGCGCGACTGGCGGGCCGGTCAGGCGCAGGAGCTGGGCCAGCCCGCGTACTGCGTCTTCACCGACAAGACGCTGATGGCGATCGCCGAGGCGGCGCCGGCCGAGGCGGGGGAACTGGCCGTGATCCCAGGGGTCGGCGCGCGCAAGCTGGCGCGTTTCGGAGCCGATGTGCTCGCTCTTTGCGCAGGCCAGGAGCTTGGTGGGGCCGACGAGGAGGACTGATTCAAACTCGTCGAAAAAATAGTTTGCGCATGCCCTGGGAATCCCCATAGGTTCTTAACCACGGGAACAGCGTCTTCTCTGAAGCCCTGATTCCGTGCTGTACTTATCCGAATACGTAGGGACCGGCCCCGGCCATCAGGTCCCCGAGACGCCGAGAGGAGGCGAGCCCAGTGACCAGCTTCATGACCTTCACCAAAATGACCGATCACTCGGTCGTCGCCCCCTGCCCGCTCGGCTCTTCGCTTCGTGGCACCGGTCTGTCCGGCATTTCCGCCGTCCGTCCGGCGTCTCTCGTGAGCCTTCCCGTTCTGGCGCGCAATGAGCGACCGACCGAGGCACCGGAAGCAGCAGTAGCAGCGGCACAGGCGCAGGCCTATGCCTTTGCGGCAGCCGGTGCCGGATCCAAGAAGCAGACGACGCAGCACCACACGATGTGGGCCTTCCGTGGGCTCGAACCCTGGAGTGATCCAGCCTGATCCAGGATCAGGCAGGCGCCTCAGGGCCGCGGAACCCCACCAGGGATCCGCGGCCCTTCTGTTTTTCCCGAAGTGGAGAGACGGAGCGAAGGGGCCTCGGGACAGCAACCGCCACCCGGCCGACCGGCCGGAACGACTCGACGAGGAACAAACCACCGTGCAACTCGAAACGCACGCCCCGTCCGTACCGCCTTCCCAAACGATCACCTCGCCGCCCGGTCTCACGGAGGACCCCGCCTTGACTGCCCAGACCGCCTTGACCCCCCTCACCGCGCTCACCGCGCTCGACGACGCCATCGAGAACCTCGGTACGCCCGTCCCCTGCCGCTCCTATGACCCGGAAGTCTTCTTCGCCGAGACCCCGGCCGATGTCGAGTACGCCAAGTCGCTCTGCCGCACCTGCCCGCTGGTCGAGGCATGCCTCGCAGGGGCCAAGGAGCGTCGCGAGCCCTGGGGCGTCTGGGGTGGCGAACTCTTCGTCCAGGGCGTGGTGGTCGCCCGCAAGCGGCCGCGTGGCCGCCCGCGCAAGAACCCGGTCGCGGCATGAACGCCATCGGAACCATCGACCGACCCCATACGCACGATCCCAAGAAGCAGGCCCCGATGACCTCTTCCCCCAGCGAGCCCTTCGGCACCGCAACCCACGACGTGACCATCACCGGCGCGAACGACTCGCGTCAGAACAGGACCCGCGAGATGCAACTCATCCCAGAAGCCCTGGCCCGTGCCCATATGCAAGAACGCCGGCGGGAAGCCGAGGCGGAACACCAGGCCGTGCGCCTGGTCGCCGCCCGGCGGATGCAGCGCCGCGCCGAGCGCGTGTCACTGCGCGCCCGCCGCGCCCTGGCCATGGCCGTCATGCAGTAACAGGCGCCGGCAGGCCGGCACATGAAGGCCCTCCGCGGGGGTCGGTCCGAACGGACCGGCCCCCGCGGTGCGTTGACCGGCCGCCGAGAGCCATTCGGCACCCTGAAGGGAACACCGTCACAAGGGGAAGCCCGGCCCGGCTACGCCCCGGCCGTCGCCGCTTCCTCCGCTTCGGTGCGGTCATCGGCGAGGAAACCGGGCAGCCACTCCTCCAGCTCATGCCGCAGCCGTACGGTCGCACCCAGCTGGCAGAGCACTCCGATGGTGCTCAAGGTCACCCGGTGTATCAGCAGGTAGGACGGCGGCAGATTGAGCTGCTTGCCCAACTGGTGGGCCGGGGAGCGGACATCGGCTATCCGCGCCGCCTGCCCGCGCATCCAGCCCCGGGAGAACGTGAACTCGTCTGCCTGCGCCGGCTCGATGATCGGCAGCAGGTAGTCCAGCACCGCGTCCGGGTCGAGGTCGATGGTCTCCTTCACGAAGCCTTCCTCGCGGAGCAGCTCGTACACTGCCTCGGCCTCGCCGTCGATCGTCATCCGCAGCGATTCACCGATCGTCGCGGGCAGCCCGCCGGGCAGCCGGTCCACGGTGCCGAAGTCCAGCACGCCGAGCCGCCATGGCGCGACCGCCCCGCTCCCGTCGTCCCCGCCGTCGGAGTCCGCGTCCGCGCCTCCCGCCGGCACCAGCCGGAAGTTGCCCGGATGCGGATCCGCGTGCAGCAGCCCTGTGCGGGCCGGCCCGGAGAAGAGGAAGCGGGCCAGCAACTGCCCCGCCCTGTCCCGCTGCTCCGCCGTACCGTCCGAGATCACGTCGGCCAGCGGGATCCCGTCGATCCACTCCGTCACCAGGACTTGATCGCTCTGGTGCACCACACCGGGCACCAGTACGTCCGGGTCGTCCGCGAACTCCTCCGCGTGCTCCCGCTGGGCCCGGGCCTCCAGCTCGTAGTCGAGCTCCTCCGACACCCGGTCGCGCAGCTCGGTGATGAGCGGCTTGATGTCCATCCCCGGGACGAGCGGGCCGAGCAGCCGTGCGAAGCGGCTCAGTTGATTCAGGTCGGAGAGCAGGGCCTCCCCGGCCCCCGGGTACTGCACCTTGACGGCCACTTCACGGCCGTCGTGCCACACGGCCCGGTGCACCTGGCCGATGGAGGCCGCCGCCGACGGCTTGTCCTCGAACTCCAGGAACAGGTCGCGCCATTCCTCTCCGAGCCGCTCCTCCAGCACCGAATGCACCGTGCGGGCCGGCATCGGCGGAGCGGCTTCCTGGAGCTTCGTCAGCGCCGCCCGGTAGGGGCCCGCGACTTCCTCGGGAAGCGCGGACTCGAAGACCGACAGGGCCTGCCCCAGCTTCATCGCGCCCCCCTTCAGCTCACCGAGGACCTTGAACAGCTGGTCTGCCGTGCGCTGTTGAATCTCGCGGCCCACCATCTCGGCCGACTTGCCGCCGATCCGCTTGCCCAGGCCCCAGGTGGCTCGGCCGGCGAAGCCCAGTGGCAGTGCTGCCAGCTTGGCGGTACGGGTGACCGCCTTCCGGGGAAGATCAGACATGCGCCCCTCCAAATCCCAGACACCCGTGGCCGCCTACGACGGTCACCCGGCCATTGTGTCCTGTGGCTTTCCGGCGCCCGAGGCGCACTCCCCCTCAGTCTGCCCACCGGCGCCGCAGGAGCAGTCGCGGTGCGGCTCCATCCGTTCCTGCCGCCAGTCCAGCAGGGGCATCGAGGTCTCCCACCGGACCCCGGTGGTGGCGGGCAGCTCACCGTCCAGGAAAGACAGGGCGTGGGCCGCCGCCAGTCCCGCCACCGCGGTCGCCAGACCGATGTCGCAGGCCGGTACGGGCCCGCCGCGGCCGGAGCGCCACTGCGCCAGCATCCGCAGCCACCCCGGATCCCGCTCCTCGCGCCCCAGCGCCATACAGCCCGCGCACGCACTGCCGCCCGGCAGTACCAGCGGCCCCACCACCCCCGTCGCCTCGGCGACCCCCGCGTAGAGGTGGGGCGTCCCCGAACGCAGCCAGGGCTCGGCGGCGAGGGGATCGGGAGCGTACGCGGCGGTTCCGTCCCGGGGCGCCACGATCACCAGCGACAGCCCGGGCTCACCACCGGCCGCGGACCCGGCGGTCCCAGCCGGGCCCGCGATCTCCGCCGCGCGCGGAGGCCGGCCGGGCGCGGCCCGCCGCACCAGCTGCCGTGCCGCCACGTCCCGCCGGCCGCCCACCGACTCCGCGGACAGTCCGCCCGGCGCGACGTCCCAGAGTTCCGTGCACCCGCCGTCCAGGACCTCGACGCGTCCCACCCCGCCGGCGGCCAGCACCGACGCGATCGTCGCGCCGACCCGCCCGGCGCCCCGTACCTGCACCCGTATGGCGCGCCGTGCCGCCAGGCGCCGTGCCCCGCCACCCGGTTCGGCATGGACCACGGAGAGCGACGCCAGATCAGGGCGCAGCCGGTCGAACACCTCGGCGCGTCCCCGCAGGGCGTCCGCCCCCGCGCCGCCCGCCGTCGCGTCGTCGATCAGACCTGCCGCGGTCAGCCGCGCCACCAGGTCGTCCACCCGCCCGTCGGGCAGTCCCATCGTCCGCGCCTCCTCCCGCAACAGCGGAAGGCCGCGTGTCCCGTCGAGCAGCCCGAGGAAACTGCCCGTCGCCGTGTCCACCGGGCCCACCGTCACCGCGTGCGCGGACGTCATGCCGAACTGCACGGTCTGCCGGTCCCGCCATGCGCGCCGCAGCGCGGGCTTCACCATCGGATGCATCTCGTCGTCCCCCGTCGGTCCGTCGGCCTGGCGGTCTGCGGTCTGTCGCAGAATCCGCTCTCGGATCTCAGAATGCACGGCGCGACCGAAGAGGGCTGAAAGTTGTCCACAGGTGCTGCGCGTCAGTCATATGAATCGCGTCGGTCGTTCGTATGCCGTGCCAGGGAGCGGATCGCGTTCGAACCACCCGGAGGCGGGACTTCCACCACTGGCAACGGGTAACGTCGTGGCGTGGCCGTCGACCCTCTGCACAGTGCGACAAACCCGCCGTCCCGCGGCTCACGGCCGAACGCCGTCGAGGTCCGCAGGAGCGCCCGCCGCAGCAGGACGGTCTCCGCGTACCGCGAGGGCGACCGCACCATCGTGCTCATCCCCGACCGGATGTCGGAGGCCGAGGAGCAACGCTGGGTGACCGTGATGCTCGACAAGCTCGCCGCCCAGGAGAGCAAGCGCCTCTTCGGCGACGCCGAGCTCGCCGAGCGCGCCCTGCGGCTCTCCGCCCAGTACTTCGGCGGCAGGGCGCGCCCGGTCTCGGTGCGCTGGGTGACGAACCAGAACACCCGCTGGGGGTCGTGCACTCCGGCCGAGGGCAGCATCCGTCTTTCGCACCGCCTCCAGGGCATGCCGGAGTACGTCGTCGACTACGTGCTCGTCCACGAGCTCGCCCATCTGCTCGTACCCGGACACGGTCCGCGTTTCTGGCAGCTCCTGGAGGCGTACCCGCGCACCGAGCGAGCCCGCGGCTATCTCGAAGGAGTGGTCGCCGCCGGGCGGCTGCCGCACCTGCCGGGCGCACGCGGCGAGTGACCCCGAGTGACTCTGTACCGACTGTGTACCGGCTTGGCCGGATGTCGGCATTTGCGGTTAGCCTGACGCGACGCATTCACCTCGGGATGGGGGACGGTCGTTACGCATGGCCAGGGAATTCCAACGCGGCCACAAGGCCAAGATCAGTGACCTCACAGCGGGTACGGATCTGTACGTAGGCATACAGATCGCGGGGCCCGGGCTGTCCTTCGACATCAGCTGCTTCGGGCTCGACGCCAACGAACAGCTCTCGGACGACCGGTACTTCATCTTCTTCAACCAGCCGAAGTCGCCCGAGGAGTCGATCCAGCAACTCGGTGCGCAATCGGGGGACACCGAGTCGTTCCGCGTCACGCTGGACCGCGTCCCGGCGAACATCCACCGGCTCTCCTTCACCGCGACCATCGACGGTGCGGGGCAGATGTCGCAGGTGGGGCCCGGTTACATCCGGATCGTCGCGGGTGGTGAAGAGGTCGTCAGGTACGCCTTCGACGGCTCGGAGTTCACCACCGAGCGCGCGGTGATGCTGGGCGACTTCTACCTCAAGGACGTGTGGCGGTTCGCCGCCGTCGGCCAGGGGTTCGACGGCGGGCTCGAGGCCCTGCTGAAGAACTTCGGCGGTGAGGTGGCCGAGGAGGAACCGGCCGCCCAGCCGCAGGCCGCGGCACCCTCCTTCGCCCCGCCGCCCCAGGCGGCGCAGCCCGCACCGTCCTTCGGCGCACCCACCGCTCCGCCGGCCCCCGCGCCCCCGCCGCCCCCCGCGCAGGGCTTCGCCCCGCCGCCGCATCCCGCCCCGCAGGCGTACGCCGCCCCGGCCGTGGCGGCGCCGATGCCCATGCCGCCGCAGGGTGGCGCCGTACCGCCGGCCCCTCCGTCGCCGTACGGACAGCCGCCCCAGCAGCCGCAGTTCGGCCAGGTACCGGGCCAGATGCCGGGGCAGATCCCCGGACAGGCCCAGCCGCCGGGTGCGCCGGCCCCCTACGGCCAGCCGGCCCCCTACGGTCAGCCGACTCCGTACGGCCAGCCCCAGGGAGTACCGCAAGGCGGTGTGCCCCAAGGCGCCCCGCAGGGCGGCGGCGGCCTCAAGGCCGCCCTCCAGCCGTACCGCGAGGCAGCCACCGGCCAGCGCTGGACCTCGCAGAACCAGCAGCTCATGCGGGCCGACCTCACCATGGGCGGTACGCCGGTCCTGGCCCGCCAGGGCAGCATGGTGATGTACCAGGGCAAGGTCGACTTCAGCCACAAGGGCGCGGGCTTCACCGGCCGCATCGTGGGCAACGCGACCGGCCAGGAGATGCAGTTGATGCGTTGCACCGGACGCGGCCAGGTCTTCCTCGCGGAGGACGGCGCGAACCTGCACCCCATCGAGCTCCAGGGCGACGGCATCTGCGTCTCCGCCGAGAACGTTCTCGCGTTCGACGAGTCGCTCCAGTACGAGGTCCGCCGCATCGAGGGCCACGGCATCCCCGGCGGCGCCCTGTTCACCATGCAGTTCCAGGGCACGGGCACCGTGGTCGTGAAGACCCACGGCATCCCGGTCGTCCTGCCGGTCACGCCCACCACGTTCGCCGACGCCAACGCCGTCGTCGCGTGGTCCTCGGCGTCCCAGGTGATCCTTTCCAGCCAGGTGCGGCTGCGGCGCAACGCCTACCCGGGCCACAGCGGAGAGACCGTCAACCTGCAGTTCCGGGGAGCGCCCGGCAACTTCATCGTCGTCCAGCCCTACGAGGTCTGAGGGAGCCCGTCATGAATCAGCAACTCGCGGGCTACGCCCCGACCCCGATCGCGGCCCGCATGGAGAACCACGGGCGTTCGATGCTCAAGGTCGCCATGGCCACCGGCCAGGACCTCTACGCGCGCACCGGCTCGATGGTGGCGTACGAGGGCTTCATCCAGTACGAGCCGAACCCGCCCGCGGTACGCCAGATCGCGTCCCAGTGGGCCACCGGTGAGGGTGCGCCCGTCATGAAGTGCGCGGGCGACGGCCTGCTCTACCTCGCCGACTACGGCGCGGACGTCGTCGTCATCAACCTCAACAACGACTCGCTCTCGGTCAACGGCAGCAATGTGCTCGCCTTCGACGCGAACCTCCAGTGGGGCGTGGAGAAGGTCAAGGGCATGGCGAAGTTCGCCGGCCAGGGCCTGTGGAACGTCGAGATCGCGGGCACCGGCTGGGTCGCCGTGACCTCGCGCGGTACGCCGATCGTCGTCGAATGCGGACGCGGCGAGGACGAGACGTACGTCGACCCCGACGCCCTGGTCGCCTGGTCCCCGAACCTCAAGGTGAAGGGCAAGCGCAGCTTCAAGGCGTCCGCCCTGGTCGGACGGGGCAGCGGAGAGGCGTACCAGATGGCCTTCTCCGGCGAGGGAATCGTCGTCGTACAGCCGAGCGAGGACAGCACCGACCGCCTGCGGATCCGGGGCTGAGGGGGAGCGAGAACACACCATGCAGAGCCCGCTTTTCAGTCACATCGAACAGCAGTCCCAGGACCGGTACACCGTGCAGAATCCGCAGCTCCTGCGGGTCTCGCTGACCGGCCACGACGACGTCCTGGCCCGCAAGGGCGCCATGGTCGCCTACCAGGGCCTGATCGATTTCGACGGCGAATACCAGTCGAGCGGCCAGCGCCGTTCCCGCGCCAACACCGGTGAGGGCCTCGACCTGATGCGCTGCTCCGGGCAGGGCACCGTCTACTTCGCCAACCTCGCGCAGTACGTCCACCTCGTGGACGTCGACCGCGAGGGCATGACGGTCGACAGCGCCTACGTCCTCGCGCTGGACTCCTCGCTCCACACCGAGGTCATCGCCGTCGACAGCCAGTACGGCATCTCCGGCACCGGCAAGTACCAGCTCAACATCTCGGGGCAGGGCAAGGTCGCGCTGATGACCTCCGGCCAGCCGCTGATGCTCCAGGTGACGCCGGAGAAGTACGTCAACGCCGACGCCGACGCGATCGTCGCCTGGTCCAGCTCCCTGCGCGTGCAGATGCAGGCCCAGACGCACTCGTCGAACGTGCGCCGGCGGCGCGGCAACACCGGCGAGGGCTGGGAACTCAGCTTCCTCGGCCAGGGCTTCGCACTCGTGCAGCCCAGCGAGGTGATGCCGCCGCAGAACGCGCAGCTGGGGGAGGGCGCCGCCGCGCAGTTCGGCGTGGGCCAGCAGGGCGCCCGCAGCCAGAACCAGAACAACGCCTGGAACTGAGCGCCCCCGGGGCACAGGTAAGGGGCGGGCTCCTGGAAGCCCGCCCCTTACTCACCTGCGGTCAGCCGCGGTCAGCCGCGACGCTCACCCGCGGCGCGTACGCCCGTCTGCAGCGCCGCACGCGTCCGTTCCATCAGCCGCACGACCGACGTGTCGGCCACGTCCGCCACCTCGTCGTACGCGAACCAGCGCAGGTCCAGCGACTCCTCACTGATCGCCTCGACCGCACCACTCGGCGCCAGCGCCGCGTACTGCACGTCCAGGTGCCAGTTGCAGGGCGCCGGAATCGGATGCCGGTCCAGTCGCACCGGCCCACCCGTCACCCGGCCGCCGCCCCTCGTCGAAGCGCTGCGCGCTGCCCCTGCTGGGGGCAGCAGCGTCAGCCCCGGGATGCCGGACTCCTCCGTGGCCTCGCGCAGCGCCGCTTCCCCGAGCGTCGCGTCGCCCGGCTCGCAGTGGCCGCCCATCTGGAGCCACATGTTCAGCTTCTTGTGCAGCGTGAGCAGCACCCGGCCGCGCTCCGGATCGACGACCAGTGCACTCGCCGTGACGTGCCCGGCCTCGCATGCCTTCCACATCCCGTCCGGGTGCGCCGCCAGGTGATCCAGGTACGTCCGGCGCAGCTCGTCCTGGCCCTCGTAGCTCTTCAGTACGAGGACCGCGTCGTCGTGCAGGCTCACTTGTCGCTGTCGCCCTCTGCGTCGCCGCCCTCGCCGTCGTCCTTCTTCAGGTCCGGCTTCCCCGGGCCGCCGCCGGCCGCCTCGCCGAGCATCTTGTCGAGCTCGGAGAAGTCCATCTGCTCGCGGTGCACGAACCCGTCCGGGTCGTCCAGGTCCTCTGCCGTCGGCAGCATGTCCGGGTGCTCCCACAGCGCGTCGCGCCCGTCCAGGCCGCGCGCGTCCGTGAGCGAGGCCCACAGCCGCGCCGCGTCCCGCAGCCGCCGCGGACGCAGCTCAAGACCGATCAGCGTCGCGAAGGTCTGCTCGGCGGGACCACCGGAGGCCCGGCGCCTGCGCAGCGTCTCGCGCAGCGCGTCCGCCGACGTGAGCCGCGGCTTGGCCGCCTCGTGCACCACGGCGTCCACCCAGCCCTCGACGAGCGCGAGCGCCGTCTCCAGACGGGCCAGCGCCGCCTTCTGCGCCGGGGTGTCCTCCGGCTGGAACATGCCCTGCTGGAGCGCCTCCTGAAGCTGCTCCGGGTGCGACGGGTCGAGCTGGCCGACCACGTCCTCCAGCTTCGAGGTGTCGACCTGGATGCCGCGCGCGTATCCCTCGACCGCGCCGAACAGGTGCGAGCGCAGCCACGGCACATGGGCGAAGAGACGCTGGTGGGCGGCCTCGCGCAGCGCCAGGTACAGCCGCACCTCGTTCTTCTCGACGCCCAGGTCCTTGCCGAACGTCTCGATGTTCAGCGGCAGCAGCGCGGCCTTGCCGGCCGGGCCCAGCGGCAGGCCGATGTCGGTCGAGCCGACCACCTCGCCCGCCAGCACGCCCACGGCCTGCCCGATCTGCTGGCCGAACATCGCCCCGCCCATGGAGCGCATCATCCCGAGCAGCGGGCCCGCCATGGCCTGCATCTCCTCGGGCAGCACGTCGCCCATGGCCGCGCCGACGCGCTCGGCGACGGGGTCCACCAGCTGCTTCCACGCGGGCAGGGTCGCCTCGACCCACTCGGCGCGGCTCCACGCCACCGAGGTGCTCGCGCCGGAGGGCAGCGAGGTCACGCCGTCCAGCCACAGATCGGCGAGACGCACCGCCTCCTCGACCGCGGACCGCTCACCGGGGCTCACACTGGAGTCCTTGGTGCCGTCGGCGGTGCCCTGCGAGACCGTCTGGCGCGCGATGTCCTTGGCCATGTCCCAGTTCACGGGACCGCCCTCGTAGCTGAGCATCTGCCCGAGCTGCTGGAAGGCCGCGCCCAGGTCGTTCGGGTTCAGCGAGCCGAACATCGCGGCGAACGGATTGTCTCCGCCCGAGCCGCCCGGCAGACCGCCGAACCCGCTGAACGGGTTCGCCGGACCCTGGCCACCCTGGCCACCGCCCTCGCTGCCCTTCTTCTTGCCATCGTCGCCGTCCTCCGGCTCCTCCGGCGGAAGGCCGAATCCGAATGGGGTGTCACTCACGGGTTTCCTCGGCTCGTAAGGCCGCCGGCTCCGGCCGGCGGCGGCTGCCCGACATCACCACCCAGCGTAGACACCCGAGCCGGAGATGGGCTCGGTGCTCCGCCGACTCGTTGCCTGCGGCAGGATGGACGCCACCTGGTACGTACGCGCCACAGCGTGCACGTACTGAAGACAACCGCTGGAGACGCCTGGTGAGTTCCCCAGATCCGCAGGTTCGCGCATCACAGAGCGCTGAAGTTCGCCAGAGGCGAAACGACGCGGCCCCGCCGGCCCGCGGCATTGTCGTCGCGGTCACGGGTGCCGCCTCGGGCATCGGCGCGCTGCTCACCCGGAGCCTCGCCGCGTCCGAGGAGATCAAGAAGGTCGTCGCGATCGACGAGCGCCGCGGCGAGGTGGCCGAGGCGCAGTGGCACATCCTGGACGTGCGCGACCCGGCCATCGCGGAGAAGCTGCGGGGCGCCGACGTCGTGGTGCACCTCGCGCTCGACCTCGACCTGGAGTCCGACCCCGCGGCCCGTACGGCGTACAACGTACGGGGCACCCAGACGGTGCTCACCGCCGCCGCGGCCGCCGGTGTCCACCGCGTCGTGCTCTGCACGTCGGCCATGGTCTACGGCGCCCTGCCCGACAACGACATCCCGCTGTCCGAGGACGCGGAACTGCGCGCCACCGCGGAGGCCGCCGGTGTCGGCGACCTCCTGGAGATCGAGCGCCTCGGCCGCCGGGCGCCCCGCGCGCACCCCGGCCTCAACGTCACCGTGGTCCGCCCCGCCGTCCTGGTCGGCGGTACGGACACCGCGCTGACCCGGTACTTCGAGTCGCCCCGACTCCTGGTCGTCGCCGGGTCCCGTCCCACCTGGCAGTTCTGCCACGTCGAGGACCTGGTCAGCGCGCTGGAGTACGCCGTGCTGGAGAAGGTCGACGGCGAGATCGCGGTCGGCTGCGACGGCTGGCTGGAGCAGGAGGAGGTCGAGAAGCTCAGCGGCATCCGCCGCATGGAGCTGCCGTCCGCGGTCGCCCTGGGCGCCGCGGCCCGGCTGCACCGGATCGGCCTCACACCCTCACCGGCCGGGGACCTCGCCTACACGATGCACCCCTGGGTGGTGAGCGTCAGCAGGCTCCACGAAGCGGGCTGGCGGCCCCGGTGGACCAACGAGGAGGTGCTCGCGGAGCTGCTGGAGGAGGTCGAGGGCCGGCACACCGTGGTGGGCCGCCGCCTCGGCCGCAAGGACGCCACGGCGGCGGGCGCGGCGGGCGCCACGGTCGCCCTGCTGGGCACGGCCGCACTGGTGCGCCGTGTGCGCAAGGCGCGGGGCCGCATGTAGGACCCTCCATACGCGGGCCCCGTACAGCCGGTCGAAAGCGCTATTCCGCAATGCCGGTGCGGTACGGCACGATGGGCGTCATGGCAGGTACGTACTCCCACCCGGGCGAGCAGGCGGCACAGGACCCCATCCGGCTGCTGGCGATCCGCGACACCCCGCTCTCCGTCGACGAGGTCTTCGCCGCCGTGGGCGACGACGCCGCGGGCGGAACGGCGCTGTTCGTCGGCACCGTGCGCAACCACGACGGGGGTGCCGACGTCGACCGGCTCGGCTACTCCTGTCACCCCTCGGCCCAGGACGAGCTGCGCCGGGTGGCCGAAAAGGTCGCCGCGGATTTCCCCGTGCGCGCACTGGCGGCCGTCCACCGTGTGGGTGACCTGGAAGTCGGTGACCTCGCGGTCGTCGTGGCGGTCTCCTGCCCGCACCGGGGCGAGGCGTTCGAGGCGTGCCGCAGGCTGATCGACGATCTCAAGCACGAAGTGCCGATCTGGAAGCACCAGACGTTCTCCGACGGAACGGAGGAGTGGGTCGGAGCGTGCTGACGGATCCCCGTTGAAACCTGGGGAGCGTTCATGCGCCCCGATTTGCGTAACCGGGCCCCTGCCGTGAGCGTTGGACTGACCGGTGGTTAATCTGCTGATCGGCCGATAGTGGTCGGTCCCTGGGGTCGGGAGGTCGGGATGGCGGCACTCGCGTGGTTGCTGATTCCGCTGTTCGCCGCACTTGGCGCTTCGATATGGGGAACCTGGGCAACGCGTAGTCGAACAGCCGGTGACGTCTCGGAACTCGCCGGCTACGCCCGGTTCCGTGAGGCGATGGAGAAATCCCCTCCCGGTTCCGACGCCGCCTGAGGCCCCGTGAAGCGGCCCCGCCCGTACGCCCGGGCCCGGCGGCCCCGTACGGACCGGCCCCAGCGGTGTACTGACAGGCCTGTCCCGTACTGTCGTTCCATGCCACGCCGCACAGCGACGATGCTCGCCTCCACCCTCATCATGATCGCGCTGCTGTGCGCGGGCGTCCTCATCACTCCTCCGTACTCGGAGATGTCCCCCGGCCCGACGGTGAACACCCTCGGTGAGGCCGACGGCGAGCCGGTACTGCAGATCTCCGGTCACAAGACATACCCGACGACCGGTCATCTCAACATGACGACGGTCAGAGTCACCGGCGCGGACTACCGGATGAACCTCGCCGAGGCGGTCTACGGCTGGCTGGCGCACGACAGTGTGGTGGTACCGCACGACACGCTCTATCCGGACGGCAAGACGGAAGAGCAGTCGACCCAGGAGAACGCCGAGGAGTTCAGCCAGTCCCAGGAGACCGCCAAGACCGCGGCGCTGAGGGAACTGGGCATTCCGGTGAAGACACGGGTCGTGGTCTCCACCGTTCTCAAGAACAGCCCCGCCGAGAGCAAGCTGCACGCGGGCGACGTCATCAAGGCCGTGGACGGCACGGCCGTCAAGGCCCCCGGGGACGTCGCCGAGCTCGTCACCCGGCACAAGCCCACGGAGAAGGTCGTCTTCACGGTCGTCCCGGCCAAGGAGGCGGTCGCGGCGGAGAAGGCGGGCAAGGAGCCGATGGGCAGCGAGGACGTCGTCATCACCACGGAGAAGGCCGATGACGACGACCGCGCGATCGTCGGCATCCAGGCGGGCCCCGACCACACCTTCCCGTTCGACATCGACATCAAGCTGGCGGACGTCGGCGGCCCCAGCGCGGGCCTGATGTTCTCGCTCGGCATCGTCGACAAGCTCACGCCCGGCGACCTGACCGGCGGAAAGTTCGTGGCGGGCACCGGCACGATCGACGAGGACGGCAAGGTCGGCCCGATCGGCGGCATCGAGATGAAGACCGTCGGCGCGCGCAACGCGGGCGCCGAGTACTTCCTGACGCCCAGCGAGAACTGCGCGTCCGCCGTCTCGGACATCCCCGACGGCCTCACCCTGGTGAAGGTCAAGACGATCGACGACGCGAAGAAGTCGCTGGAGAAGATCGCCGAGGGGGACACGGCCGGCCTGCCGCAGTGCACGACGGGCTGACGGCCGCGCCCCCGGGGGGAGGGCGGTGACGCCTTGCGGCGCCTACGCCTCGAAGGTCGCGGCCAGGGCCTCGGCGAGACCGGGAACGAGCATGGAGCCGGTGAGCACCTCGGTCGGGGAGTCCTTCTCCCGCAGCCGCAGCGCGGACTCGCGCGCGCCGTCGCGCAGCACGGCCACCGTCATGCGGACCTCCTGACGGTCCGGGTGCTTCGCGACCCACTTCGCCAGCTGGGCCTCGTTCAGCCCTTCGGGTACGGACGTCTCGGCAGACGGCGGCAGCATCAGCCGCTCCACCGTCAGCGCGCAGCCGGCCACCGCGTCGGGCCAGGCGATCGTGGCGAGGAACTCGTCGAGCGCGGTGCCCGCCGGGATCTCTTCCTGCTCGACGGGGGTGAGCGTGGCCGTCGACTGGCCGTCGGCGAGACCGAGCTGGGCGGCGAGGCCCGGCTCCTGAGCACGCAACTGGGCGGTGTCGACGAGGGCGAACAGCCTGGCGGGCTGGTCCCAGCCGAGGCCGGAGGTGTATTCGTCGATTTCGAGCACGGCGCGGGTGAGCGGGCTCGTGGCCATGGGGGGCCCGGAGGGGGAGACGTTGGACATGCTTGACATCCTGCCTCCTTCGGACCCCAAAGCGGGAACTGAGTAAAGCTTCAGTAAGTTGCATGAGTGGGCTCTACGATCGCGGAGCCTGCTCCTACGACAGCGAACTTTCGAGGTGCGCACCTTGGCTTTCCAGATGCCGGACCGCGGCGGAGGCCCGACAGGGCCACGGATCAGAGTCGGCCGGCCCTCCCGGCGTGCCAGGACCCTGCTCATGACCTTGGGCGTCCTGGCCGTGCTGGCCATGGCGTTCGTCATGTTCGCCGGGTTCTGGACGGACTGGCTCTGGTACCGCTCGGTCAGATATTCGTCCGTTTTCACCACCACCCTGTGGACCAAGATCGGGCTCTTTGCCGTCTTCGGCCTGCTGATGGCCCTGGCCGTCGGCGTGAACATCTGGCTCGCGCACCGGCTCAGGCCGCCGCTGAGCGCGATGTCGCTGGAGCAGCAGAACCTGGACCGCTACCGGATGGGCGTCGCCCCGTACAAGAAGTGGGTGCTTCTCGCGGTCACCGCCCTGGTCGGGCTGATCGCCGGAGCGTCCGCGTCCGGTCAGTGGCGCACGTGGCTGATGTGGGTCAACGGTGTCTCCTTCGGACAGAAGGACCCGCAGTTCCAGCTGGACGTGTCGTTCTTCGCGTTCGACCTGCCCTGGTACCGCTTCCTGCTCGGCTTCGGCTTCGCGGCCACCGTGCTGTCCCTGATCGCCGCCGCGCTGGTGCACTACCTGTACGGCGGCCTGCGCATCACCAGCCCGGGGGCCAGGGCGACCGCCGCGGCGACCGGCCACCTGTCGGTGCTGCTCGGCCTCTTCGTGGCGCTCAAGGCCGTCGCGTACTGGCTCGACCGGTACGGCCTGGCGGTGAAGTCCAGTGACTTCAAGGCCACGGGCAACTGGGCCGGCCTGCGGTACGTCGACGCGAACGCCTACCTGCCGGCGAAGACGATCCTCTTCTGCATCGCCGTCATCTGCGCGCTGCTGTTCTTCGCGACGCTGTGGCGCCGCACCTGGCAGCTGCCCGTCATCGGCTTCGGCCTGATGGTGCTCTCGGCGATCCTCATCGGCGGGCTCTACCCGGCGATCGTGCAGAAGTTCCAGGTCCAGCCGAACGAGCAGGCCAAGGAAGCGCCGTACATCAAGAAGAACATCGACGCGACGCGTGAGGCGTACGACATCGACGACGCGAAGGTGGACGACTACCAGGGCGTCGGCGACAGCAAGGACAACGCCCAGCTGCGCGAGGACGCCGACACGGCGGCCAGCTACCGGCTGATCGACCCGAACGTCGTCCCGCCGACCTTCGACCAGCTCCAGCAGGAACGCAAGTACTACCAGTTCCCCACGACGCTGGACGTGGACCGGTACAAGGGCCAGGACACGGTCGTCGGTCTGCGCGAACTCGACCTCAAGGGCATCCCCAAGCGCAACTGGATCAACGACCACTTCACCTACACCCACGGATACGGCGTGGTCGCCGCCAAGGGCACCGCGGTCAAGCCGGACACCGAGGGCGCCCCGGACTTCGTCGAGTCCGGCCTGCCGTCCCAGGGCATGCTCGGCGAGTACGAGCAGCGGATCTACTACGGCGAGAAGACCGAGCAGTACTCGATCGTGGGCGGCCCGCAGAAGGAGCTCGACTACGAGAAGAACGGCGAGCCCACCAAGACCACGAGCTACGAGGGCAAGAGCGGGGTCAACCTGTCGAACCCGCTGAACCGCGCCGCGTACGCCGCGGCCTTCAGCGAGCCGCAGATCCTCTACTCGGGAGCCATCGGCGAGGGCTCGCGGATCCTGTACAACCGCACGCCCAAGGAGCGCGTGGAGGCGGTCGCGCCCTGGCTGTCCCTCGACGGCGACGCCTACCCGGCGGTCGTGAACGGACGCATCCAGTGGATCGTCGACGCGTACACCACCACCAACGGCTACCCCTACGCCTCGCGCACGACGCTGGGGGACACGACGGCCGACTCGCTGTCGCAGACCGACAGCCAGCGCGCGGTGATCGCCCAGCAGAACCAGGTCAACTACATCCGCAACTCGGTGAAGGCCACCGTCGACGCGTACGACGGCACGGTCAAGCTGTACCAGTGGGACACCGAGGACCCCGTCCTCAAGACCTGGATGAAGGCGTTCCCGGGCACGGTGAAGGCGAAGGGCGAGATCGCCCCGGCGCTGATGGAGCACCTGCGCTACCCGCAGGACCTCTTCAAGGTGCAGCGCGAGCTGCTCACCCGCTACCACGTCGAGAGCCCGTCGCAGTTCTACAGCGGCAGTGACGCGTGGCAGGTGCCGGACGACCCGACGACCGGCGAGAAGAGCTCGGTGCCGCCGTACTACCTGAGCCTGAAGATGCCGCAGGAGCAGGACCGGAAGTTCTCGCTGACGACGACGTTCACCCCCAACGGGCGCCCGAACCTCGGCGCGTTCATGGCGGTCGACGCCGACGCGTCGAGCAAGGACTACGGCACGATAAGGCTGTTGAGAGTCACGGGCGACGTACCGGGACCGCAACAGGTGCAGAACCGGCTCAACAGCAACGCCGAGGTCGCCGAGTTCGTCAGGAACATGAAGGGCGCCAACTCGGACATCGAGTACGGAAACCTGCTGACGATCCCGCTGAACGACGGCTTCCTGTACGTCGAGCCGGTGTACGCCCAGGGCAACAACGCCTACCCGCTCCTGAAGAAGGTCGCCGTCTCGTACGGCAGGGAGACCGTCTTCAAGAACACGCTCGGTGAGGCGCTGAACGCGGTCTTCGGCGAGGAGGGTGAAACGCCTCCGCCGCCGGGTGACGGTGACGACACCACCAGGCCCCCGTCCGACGGCGACGATTCGCTCCAGAAGGCCATCGAGGACGCCCAGAAGGCGTACGAGGAGGGCGAGGAGGCGCTGAAGGAGCAGGACTGGACCGCATACGGCGAGGCGCAGGAGAAGCTCCAGGACGCGCTGCAGCGGGCCGCCGACGCCGGGGCGGAGACCGAGGCGCCGGCCAGTCCGGGCGCCGGGGACAAGCCCGGCGACAAGCCCGGCACCGAGGCGGAGAAGGACGAGAAGGGCGACCAGAAGGGCAGCTGAGCAGGGACGTCCCCGCGCCGTGGTACTGTTTGAACACAACGGCGCGGGGTGGAGCAGCTCGGTAGCTCGCTGGGCTCATAACCCAGAGGTCGCAGGTTCAAATCCTGTCCCCGCTACTGAAGAAGAAGACGAGGGCCCGGATCTCTTTCGAGATCCGGGCCCTCGTCGTGTGTCCGGGCATCCGTGCACCCGTGCGAACCGTCTTTCTGACGGGGAGAGTTGGGGCCAAGGCGTTTGAAGTGTCTCTCTGTGGGCATGTCGACAAAACGCTGAAGTGACCTCACTGGCTGCGGTATACCAGGTGTACGCGGGTTCCGGGTGGTGCGACGATGGTTTTTATGGGGGACAGGACAACTCTGTTGGAGACAGGGCGGTTTGTGCAGCGACACCAAGAGCACGCTGTTGACACCGTGGACACCGCCGAGGCCGAGTACGAGGCGCGGCACCGGAGCGCCGCCGAGAACGGCGACACCGAGGCCATGAGCGTGCTCGGTTCGCTGCTGCTGCGCCGCGGCGACCTCGACGGCGCCGAGCCCTACCTGCGCGCCGCGACCGCCGACGGCGACCGCGCCGCCGCCAACAACCTGGGAGTCCTCCTCCACCAGCGCGGGTACGCCGACGAGGCGGCCGGCTGGTGGCGCATCGCCGCCGTGGCCGGCTCCGCGGCCGCCGCGCACGCGCTCGGCCGCCACTACCGCGAGCGCGGTGACGAGCCCGCAGCGGAGTACTGGCTGCGCCAGTCCGCCGAGCAGGGGCACGCGCTGGGGGCGTACGCCCTCGCCGACCTCCTGGAGCACCGCAGCGACGTGGGCGCCGAGCGCTGGCTGCGCGCCGCCGCCGAGCAGGGGCACCGCGAGGCGGCGTACCGCCTCGCCCGCACCCTGGACCGCCGCGCCACCGCGGAGGCGCACGCCGGCGCGGCCGACTCCGGCACGGTGCCGGGCGGCACGGACCCGCGTACGGGCGCGGGCGGGCCGCACGCGGGTACGGCTCCCGCCACCGGCCGCACGGACCTCCGCCGGCCCGGCGGCCCCGACACCGGAGCCGCCCTGGGCACCGGCTTCCTCGACTTCGGCACCGGCACCCGCCTCCCCGGCACCGGCACCCGCCTCCCCGGCACCGGCACCCGCCTCCCCGGCACCGGCAGGCCCAGCCACGGGCACCCCGGCGCGGGGCCGTCCGGTACGGGCACCCGGCACGCCGTGAGCGGCGCCGGGGAACTCGACCCCGCCGTCGAGGCCGAGCAGTGGTACCGGCAGGCCGCCGCGCGCGGGCACCGGCGCGCCGCCCTGCACCTCGGCGCCATCCTGGAGGAGCGCGGCGAGCTCAAGGAGGCCGGGCGCTGGTACCTGACCTCCGCAAAGGACGGCGAGCCCCGGGCCGCCTGCGCGCTGGGCTTCCTGCTGCGCGACGCGGGCGACGAGGACAGCGCCGCCGTGTGGTGGCTGCGCGCTGCCCAGGACGGTGACGGCAACGCCGCCAACGCACTGGGCGCCCTGCACGCCGCCCGCGGTGAGCAGCAGACCGCCGAGCGGTGGTACCGCGCGGCCCTGGACGCCGGTGACGTGAACGGGGCGTACAACCTCGGGCTGCTGTGCGCCGCCCAGGGCCGTACCGCCCAGGCCGACCAGTGGTACCGCCGCGCCGCCTACACGGGCCACCGCGAGGCCGCCAACGCACTCGCCATCCTGCTGCTCCAGGGCGGCGACGCGGCCGGCGCCGAGCCGTGGTTCTCCAAGGCCGCCGAGGCCGGCAGCGTCGACGCCGCCTTCAACCTCGGCATCCTCTACGCGGGTCGCGACGACGACCGTACGGCCTTCGTCTGGTACGAGCGCGCGGCCGCCGCCGGGCACACGGAGGCCGCACTCCAGGTCGGCATCGCCCTGCTGCGGGACGGCGAGGAGCAGGAGGCCGAGCGCCATCTGCGCTGCGCCGCGGGCGGCGGCAGCGCCGAAGCGGCCTTCCGCCTCGCCACGCTGCTCGACTGCCGGCAGCCCCCCGCGGGCCCGCCCGCCCTCGGCGAGGCGCTGAACGAGAAGTCCGAGTGCGAGGAGTGGTACGAGCGGGCCGCCGAGCAGGGTCACCGCCGCGCCCAGGTGCGCGTCGGCATGCTCGCCGCGGGCCGCGGCGACCTGGAGGGCGCCGCGCGCTGGTACCGGGAGGCCGCCGAGGCGGGCAGCCGCAACGGCGCCTTCAACCTCGGACTGCTGCTCGCCCGCGAGGGCAGCGAGCCGGAGGCCGCCCTGTGGTGGTCGCGCGCCGCGCACGCCGGTCACGGCCGCGCCGCGCTGCGCCTCGCGCTGCTCGCCGCCCGCCACGGCGAGCTGGACGAGGGCGAGCGGTGGTGCGCGCGGGCGGTGGAGCTCGGGCCCGCCGAGGTCGCCGAGCGCGCGGCGCGGCTGCGTGAGGCGCTGCACCAGGAACTCACCGCCTAGCCGGGCCCGGCCGGACGGGGGGCGGATCGTTTCACCACCTCGCGCGGCCGCCTCGCACGGGAACGGATTTGCGCTGGTCGGCGGGGCGACGTACAGTCGTGTTTACCGACGCGGGGTGGAGCAGCTCGGTAGCTCGCTGGGCTCATAACCCAGAGGTCGCAGGTTCAAATCCTGTCCCCGCTACTGAAGAGGTAGCCGAAGGCCCGGATCTCGAAAGAGATCCGGGCCTTCGTCGTACGTCGTGCACGGGCGCACCGGGCATGCGCGGGCGCACGCGTGAACGGCCGAAGGGCCCGGCACCGGATTCCGGTGCCGGGCCCTTCGTGCGCCGGTGTCAGGCGGAGGCGCAGTTGGGGCAGGTGCCCCGGTAGGTGACCTCTACGTCCGAGATGGTGAAGCCGAAGCGCTCCGAGTCCGGCAGATCCGTGAGCGGATTGCCCGTCGGGTGCACGTCCCGGATGGCGCCGCACTGCGCGCACACCAGGTGCTGGTGCGGCCGGTGCGCGTTCGGGTCGTACCGCTTCGCCCGGCGGTCCGTGGACACCTCGACCACTTCACCGAGGGACACCATCTCGCCCAGGGTGTTGTAGACGGTCGCCCGGGAGATCTCCGGCAGCCTGGCCACAGCGCGCGCGTGCACCTCGTCGGCGGTGAGGTGGATGTGGTCCCCGTCGAGGACTTCGGCCACGACGCGCCGCTGAGCAGTCATACGCCAGCCGCGTCCGCGCAGTCGTTCCAACAGGTCACTCATGAGGTCCAGCCTAACAGTGGTGGGACCCAGGTCCCGAACGGGTGTGACTTTGGATGTTTGCTTGACTTAGACAAAGTCCATTGTAGGATCGACAACGGCAAACGCCAAGGGACAGGACTTGCAGGTATGACGCAGGAGGCGCACGTGACGCAGGGACCGCTCACTACGGAGGCCGGCGCGCCGGTAGCCGACAACCAGAACAGTGAGACCGCGGGCGTCGGGGGTCCGGTCCTGGTTCAGGATCAGGCGCTGCTCGAAAAGCTCGCGCACTTCAACCGTGAGCGCATACCGGAGCGTGTCGTGCACGCGCGCGGCGCCGGCGCGTACGGCACCTTCACGGTGACCCGCGACGTCTCGCAGTGGACGCGTGCGAAGTTCCTTTCCGAGGTCGGCAAGCAGACCGAGACCTTCCTGCGCTTCTCGACGGTCGCGGGCAACCTCGGCTCCGCGGACGCCGTGCGCGACCCCCGTGGCTTCGCGCTGAAGTTCTACACGGAGGAGGGGAACTACGACCTCGTCGGGAACAACACGCCCGTCTTCTTCATCAAGGACGCCATCAAGTTCCCCGACTTCATCCACACCCAGAAGCGCGACCCGTACACCGGTTCGCAGGAAGCCGACAACGTGTGGGACTTCTGGGGCCTGAGCCCCGAGTCGACGCACCAGGTGACCTGGCTGTTCGGTGACCGCGGCATCCCGGCGACGCTGCGCCACATGAACGGGTACGGCTCGCACACGTACCAGTGGAACAACGAGGCCGGCGAGGTCTTCTGGGTCAAGTACCACTTCAAGACCGACCAGGGCATCAAGAACCTCACCACCGACGAGGCCAACCGCCTCTCCGGCGTCGACCCGGACTCGCACCAGCGCGACCTGCGCGAGGCCATCGAGCGCGGTGAGTTCCCGTCCTGGACCGTGCAGGTGCAGATCATGCCGGCGGCCGAGGCGGCGACGTACCGCTTCAACCCGTTCGACCTGACCAAGGTCTGGCCGCACGCGGACTACCCGCCGATCGAGATCGGCAAGCTGGAGCTCAACCGCAACCCGCAGAACATCTTCGCCGAGGTCGAGCAGTCGATCTTCAGCCCCGCGCACTTCGTGCCGGGCATCGGCCCCTCGCCCGACAAGATGCTCCAGGGCCGTCTCTTCGCGTACGGCGACGCCCACCGCTACCGCGTCGGCATCAACGCCGACCACCTGCCGGTGAACCGCCCGCACGCCACCGAGGCGCGGACCAACTCCCGTGACGGCTACCTGTACGACGGCCGCCACAACGGCGCGAAGAACTACGAGCCCAACAGCTTCGGCGGCCCCTTCCAGACGGACAAGCCGCTGTGGCAGCCCGTCCCGGTCGAGGGCGCCACGGGCAACCACGAGGCTCCGCGCCACGCCGAGGACGACGACTTCGTCCAGGCGGGCAACCTCTACCGCCTGATGTCCGAGGACGAGAAGGGCCGTCTCGTCGACAACCTGGCCCAGTTCATCTCCAAGGTGTCGCGCGACGACATCGCGGAGCGCGCGATCAACAACTTCCGTCAGGCCGACGGTGACTTCGGCAAGCGGCTGGAAGCCGCGGTCCAGGCCCTGCGCGGCTAGTACGGACCGCTTGTCGTAGGCGGAGGGCCGGATTCCCCGAGGGGGATCCGGCCCTCTCGCGTACTCGGCTGGTCGGCTGCTCAGCTCGCCAGCGCGGCCGGTTGCGGCTGCTTCCGGGCCGGTGCCCAGCAGCGGATGATGTCGCGTACGGAGACGACGCCCACGGGGCCGTTGCCGTCCAGCACGATCAGGTGCCGGAAGCCGCCGTGCGCCATGGCCTGCGCGGCCTCCTCCAGCGTCCAGGAGGGTGCGGCGAAGACGACGTCGGTGGTGGTGTGGGTGCCGGCCGTTTCGAGGTCGGGGTCCTGGCCCGACCCGACGGAGACGAGGATGTCGCGTTCGGTCAGGATGCCGAGTCCGTCGGCGTCGGTGTCGAGGACGACGGCCGCCCCGACGCGGCGCTCCGCCATCAGCCGGGCTGCCTGGCGGAGTGTGTGGGCGGGACCGATGGTGAGGACCACCGTGCTCATGGCGTCACGGACGAGCATGAAGGAGCCACCTCCTGGGTGAAGCGGACCCACGACTTGTGAGAAACGATTCACAAGTTCACAAGTGGGGGGTTCCCAGAGTGGCAGCCGGGCGGGGCGGCAACAAGAGGGCGTGGGAGGGCGGGACGCGCGGTCACCCGCCTCCGCACGCCGGTTCCGTGAGGGCCGTGGGGGCTGTGAGGGCCGTGACGAAGTACGCCAGGGGCCGTACTTCCCTGCGGGCGAGCTACCCGCGGAGGTAGCCCAGCATCTTCTCGTGGAGCAGGCCGTTGGACGCCGCCGCGTTGCCGCCGTGGGGCCCCGTCACACCGTCGAGGCTGGTGAAGACACCACCCGCCTCCTGGACGATGATCGCGTTCGCGGCCATGTCCCAGAGCGAGAGCTCCGGCTCCGCGCAGATGTCCACCGCCCCCTCGGCGACCATCATGTACGGCCAGAAATCGCCGTACCCGCGCGTCCGCCAGCAGTCGCGGGTCAGGTCCAGGAAGCCGTCGAGGCGCCCCTGCTCCTCCCAGCCGCTGAGCGAGGAGTACGCGAAGGACGCGTTCTCGATCCGGTCGACCTTGGAGACGTGGAGCCGCGTCGCCGAGGTGAGGCTGCGCCCGGTGTACGCGCCGCCGCCCTTCGCCGCCCACCAGCGACGGCCCAGCGCGGGCGCGGACACCACGCCCATCACGGGCTGGAAGCCGTTCTCACCGGCCTCCATGAGCGAGATCAGCGTCGCCCAGACCGGCACGCCGCGCACGTAGTTCTTGGTGCCGTCGATCGGATCGACCACCCAGCGGCGCGGGCCCGAGCCCTGCAGCCCGTACTCCTCGCCCAGGACGGCGTCGCGCGGCCTGCCGCGGTGCAGGTGGCTGCGGATCAGCTCCTCGGCGGCCTTGTCGGCCTCCGTCACCGGAGTCATGTCCGGCTTGGTCTCGACCTTGAGATCCAGAGCCTTGAAGCGCTCCATCGTCGTGGCGTCCGCGGCGTCCGCGAGGACATGGGCGAAGCGCAGATCATCGTGATAGTCGGGCATGACCGAACAGTATCGACCACGTTCTCCGCAAACCACACGGTCCCGGAGTGCGGGCGTGCTCCCCTGCCCGTACGCGGCGGCGCGCGGGCCATGGACAGTGCCCGGCGGCGCGCCGGCCCTGGGCGGGCCGGGTCTCAGTGGGCCGAGCCCGAGAGCTGGAGTCCGATGACGCCGACGATCACCAGCGAGATCGAGACGAGCTTCAGGGTCGAGACCACATCGCCGAGGAAGACCATCCCGTAGATCGCGGTGCCCGCGGCCCCGATACCGGTCCACACCGCGTACGCGGGCCCCACGTCGAGCTTCTTCAGCGCGAGCGTCAGCAGCCCGAAACTGCCCAGCGCGAACGCGGCGAAGGCGATCGTGGGCCACAGCCGGGTGAAGCCGTGGGACAGCTTCAGGCACACCGCGAAGCCGGTCTCCAGGAGCCCCGCCACCATCACCAGCAGCCACGCCATGGCCGGTTCCTCCCGCGTCGGTGACCGCTTCGTCGCGCTTGGTGCGAGTATGCCCTTACCGGGGGCCGGCAGGGGCAAACGCGGCGCGTCCGGTCAGTCGCCCTCGCGCCGCTCCCGCGTCGCCAGCAGCCGCCGCAGCGAGTCCAGCCTGGCCGGATCGGCGTGACCGTCGGCCACCCACTGGTCCAGTGCGCACTCCGGTTCGTCGTGGCTGCAGCCGCGCGGACAGCCCTCCGTCCCCGGTTCCAGGTCCGGGAAGGCGAGGATGACGCGCGACGGGTCCACGTGGTTCAGCCCGAAGGACCGGACGCCGGGCGTGTCGATCACCCAGCCGCGCACGCCCGTGAGCGGCAGGGCGAGCGCCGAGGTGGTGGTGTGCCGGCCGCGGCCCGTGACCGCGTTGACATGACCGGTCGTACGCCGCCGCTCCTCCGGTACGAGCGTGTTGACCAGGGTGGTCTTGCCGACGCCCGAGTGGCCCACGAACGCCGTCACCTTGTCCTCCAGGTGCTTGCGGACCAGTTCGGTCGCCGCCCCGCTCTCCAGCTCCTCGCGGCTGGTCACGAGGTACGGGACGCCGAGAGGACGGTAGGAGGCCAGCAGCTGGTCCGCCGGCGCCAGGTCCGACTTGGTCAGCACCAGGAGCGGGTCCAGCCCGGCGTCGTACGCCGCCACCAGGCAGCGGTCGATCATGCGCGGGCGCGGCTCGGGGTCGGCCAGGGCCGTGACGATCGCCAGCTGGTCGGCGTTGGCGACGACCACCCGCTCGAACGGATCGTCGTCGTCGGCGGTACGGCGCAGCACCGAGCGGCGCGGTTCGACGCGGACGATGCGGGCCAGGGTGTCCTTGTCGCCCGTCAGGTCGCCGACGATGGCGACCCGGTCGCCCACGACGACGGACTTGCGGCCCAGCTCGCGGGCCTTCATCGCGACCACCGTGCGGTCCTCGACGAGGCAGGTGATGCGGCCCCGGTCGACGGTCAGGACGAAGCCCTCGACGGCGTCCTCGTGCTTGGGGCGGGTGTGGGTGCGAGGCCGGTTGCCCTTGCGGTTGGGGCGGATCCGGATGTCGTCCTCGTCGGGGTTCTTGCCGTAGCGGCGCATGTCGTCAGGCCCCGTCAGTTTCCGTCGAGCATTCCGGTCCACATCTGCGGGAAGTCGGGCAGTGTCTTGGCGGTGGTCGCCACGTTCTCGATCAGCACGTCCTTGACCGCGAGACCGATGATCGCGCCCGCGGTCGCCATGCGGTGGTCGTGGTACGTGTGGAAGGTCCCGCCGTGCAGGCGGCGCGGCCGGATGCGCAGGCCGTCCTCGGTCTCGGTGACATCGCCGCCGAGCGCGTTGATCTCCCGGGTGAGGGCGGCCAGCCGGTCGGTCTCGTGCAGCCGCAGATGTGCGACACCGCGCAGTACGGACTCGGAGTCGGCCAGGGCTGCGACCGCCGCGATGCCCGGCGTGAGCTCGCCGACGTCACCGAGGTCCACGTCGATGCCGTGGACCGTGCCGGTGCCGGTGAAGGTCAGGCCCTGCTCGGTGAGCTCGCAGGAGCCGCCCATCGCGGTGAAGATCTCGCGCAGCGCGTCGCCCGGCTGGGTGGTGCGCTCGGGCCAGTCGGGGATGGTGACCCGGCCGCCGGTGATCAGGGCGGCGGCGAGGAACGGCTGCGCGTTGGAGAGGTCGGGCTCGACGGTCAGGTCGCGGCCGAGCAGGGCACCGGGGGAGACCCGCCACACGTTGGGCTCGCCGCCGGACTCGGGGGTGTCCACCTGGGCGCCGACCGCGCGCAGCATGTCGACGGTCATCAGGATGTGCGGCATGGAGGGGAGGGTGGCGCCGGTGTGGCGCACCTCCACGCCCTGGTTGAAGTGCGGGGCGGAGAGCAGGAGCGCGCTGACGAACTGCGAGGACGAGGACGCGTCGATCTCGACCGGGCCGCCGTCCAGCGCGCCGTTGCCGTGCACGGTCAGCGGGAGCGCGCCGCGGCCGTCGTCGTCGATACGGGCGCCGAGGGTGCGCAGCGCGTCGATGACGGCGCCGAGCGGGCGTTCGTACGAACGGGGGTCGCCGTCGAAACGGACGGGGCCGTCGGCGAGCGCCGCGACGGGCGGCAGGAAGCGCATCACGGTGCCCGCGTTGCCGACGTCGACCGTGGCCGGGCCGTGCAGCCCCGCAGGGATCACGCGCCAGGCCTCGCCGGAGCCGTCGAGCTCACCCGTGGCGGACGAGCTGGACGACACGGTCTCCTCGATGCCGACGCCCATCGCGCGCAGCGCGTCGGCCATCAGCAGGGTGTCGCGGGAGCGCAGCGGGCGGCGCAGCCAGCCGGGCTCGGCGGCGAGGGAGGCCAGGACGAGAGCGCGGTTGGTGACCGATTTCGATCCGGGCACGGTGACGGTCGCGTCGACGGCTTCGCCGGTGTGGGGTGCGGGCCAGAGGGCGGGGTGCACGGAGCTTTCGGTCATGGCCTTCACTTTAATGGCTCGCGGCGGGCCCGGATCTTGATCAAATGCCCCGAAACCGGGGCGTAACTCGATGGTGTGGTGCGCCGGCGGTGCGTGACGGCCCGTGGTCGCGGCCACCCCGGCCGCGGTTACAGGCCGAGCAGCCAGCGCCCGCCGCCCAGCAGGGCGCAGACCGACACCGTGTGGAAGAAGAGCAGCCACACCACGGCCGGTACGTGCGTGAGCCGCGACAGCTGGTCGGCGTCCGAGTCGGGGGCACCGCCGTGACGGCGCTTGGACTGGAGCTCGAAGGCGGGACGGACACCGCCGACGAGCATGAACCAGACGGCGGCGTACGCGAAGGCGGCCTGGACCTCCGGGGCCGTGAGCCAGGAGACGAGGAGGAAGGCGGCGCCGGTGACGATCACGGTCAGGGCGCCGTACGCGTTGCGGATCATCACCAGCATCGCCAGCAGCAGGGCCGTCGCTATCCAGAGGAAGAGCGTGATGCGGTCCGCGGCGAGCAGCCAGGCGCCGCCGAGGCCCAGGAGGGAGGGCGCGGTGTAGCCGGCGGCGGCCGTCAGGATCATGCCGATGCCGGTCGGCCTGCCCCGGCTCACGGTCAGGCCGCTCGTGTCGGAGTGGAGGCGGATGCCGTCGAGGCTGCGGCCCGTGAGCAGGGCGATCAGGCCGTGGCCGCCCTCGTGGGCGATGGTGATGGCGTTGCGCGACAGGCGCCACACGGGACGCGGGACGACGACGGCCAGGGCGAGGAGGGCCGCGGCCGCCACGAGCCACTGGCCCGGATCGGGCTGCGTACCGGAGAGGCGGTCCCACAGATCGCCGAGAGGAGTGGTGTCCATGGTCAGGGCGGCTCCTTGAAGTCGGGAAGTCGGGAAGTCGTGGCAGTGTGGCATCTATGTGCGGACGGTATGCAGCGAGCCGGAGTGCCGAGGAACTCGCCGGGCTCTTCGATGTGCAGAAGTGGGAGCCCGAGGAGACGCTCGCCCCGGACTGGAACGTGGCTCCGACGAAGGAGGTCCACGCGGTACTGGAGCGCCCTGTGAAGGACGCGGGCGACGAGCGTCCGGTTCGGCAGTTGAGGAAGCTGAAATGGGGGCTCGTGCCCTCGTGGGCGAAGTCGCCCGACGGCGGGGCCCGGATGATCAACGCGCGGGCGGAGACGGTGCACGAGAAGCCGTCGTTCCGGCGGCCGTTCGTCTCCCGGCGCTGCATCCTCCCCGCCGACGGTTACTACGAGTGGGTCACCGGCGTGGACGAGCGGCAGCTGGAGGAGCAGGGGAAGAAGAAGCGGCCGCGGAAGCAGCCGTACTTCGTGACCCCGGCGGACGGGTCGGTCATGGCGCTGGCCGGGCTGTACGAGTTCTGGCGCGACCGGACGCTGCCGGACGACCACCCGCAGGCGTGGTGGGCGACGTGCTCGGTCATCACCACCGAGGCGGAGACGTCGCCGCTGGCGGTCGCGCCGGCCTCCGGACCGGGCTCGCTGGCCGACATCCACCCCCGGATGCCGCTGATGCTGACGCCGGACCGGTGGGACGCGTGGCTGGATCCGGCCCGTAGGGACGTCGAGGACGTACGGGCGCTGCTGGCTCCGCCGCCGGGCGGGCTGATGCGGGCGTATCCGGTGAGCACGGCGGTGAGCAACGTGCGCAACAACGGTCCGGAGCTGCTGGAGGAGCTGGCGGCCCCGGAGGAGGAAACGCTGTTCTGAGGCGGCACGGGGAGCGGGCAGGATGGGGCATGTGACACGGAGCGAGACGGTGGAGACGGCGGCCGGCGAGGCCCGGATCACCTGGGCCGAGGCCGAGGCGCCGTGGATCGTCCTGGCCGTGAGCCACGGCGCCGGGGGCGGCATCGAGGCGCGGGACCTCCAGGGGCTCGCGGCCGCGCTGCCCGCGCGCGGGGTGAGCGTCGCCCTGGTGGAGCAGCCCTGGCGGGTGGCCGGGAAGAAGCTCGCGCCCGCTCCCAGGACCCTGGACGCCGGGTGGCGCGGGCTGTGGCCCGCCCTGGAGAAGCCCGGACTGCCGGTCGTCTCCGGCGGGCGCAGCGCCGGGGCGCGCGTCGCGTGCCGGACCGCCGCCGGACTGGGCGCGCGCGCCGTACTCGCGCTGAGCTTCCCGCTCCACCCTCCCGGCCGCCCCGAGAAGTCCCGGGCGGAGGAACTTCTGGGCGCCGGGGTCCCCACTCTGGTCGTACAGGGGGGAAACGATCCCTTCGGGAAGCCCGGTGAGTTCCCGGACGGGGCGTACGACCTGGTGGAAGTGGCGTACGCAGACCACGGGTTCGCCGTGCCGAAGAAGGCCGGGACCACCGGCGGACAGGTCGTGGAAGTGATCACGGACGCCGTCGGGAGCTGGATCGGCGGGCTCCGGGAATGATCTGCGCGCGACCTCTGTTGTTCCGTGCGTCGACATACACCGCACGTACGTGGAGAGGGAGTCCGTCGCATGGGATCGACTATCTGCCCGAGCCGCTCGAACACCGCTGACCTGGAGTGGACGGTGCTCACCGCGGCCAAGGCCGCCCCTCGCCGGGCGGCGGACGGGCAGGATCGTCGTCTATCCTCCGTTTCGAGCGGGTCCGCATTCGGCCCCGCCACGGCGTTGGAGGAGGTGGGTCCGGTCACTGGGACCGACACAGGGACCGACGACGGCCAGGCGGCGGAGGAGAGCACCGCCGAGCGCAACGCGCGCTTCGAGCGCGACGCGCTGGGTTTCCTCGACCAGATGTACTCGGCCGCGCTGCGCATGACGCGCAATCCGGCCGACGCGGAGGACCTGGTGCAGGAGACGTACGCCAAGGCGTACGGGTCATTCCACCAGTTCCGTGAGGGTACGAATCTGAAGGCGTGGCTTTACCGCATTCTGACGAACACCTTCATCAACACGTACCGGAAGAAGCAGCGCGAACCGCAGCGCAGCGGCGCCGAGGAGATCGAGGACTGGCAGCTCGCGCGCGCCGAGTCGCACATGTCGACGGGCCTGCGCTCCGCCGAGTCGCAGGCGCTCGACCACCTGCCCGACTCGGACGTCAAGTCCGCGCTGCAGGCGATCCCCGAGGAATTCCGCATCGCGGTCTACCTCGCGGATGTAGAGGGCTTTGCGTACAAGGAGATCGCGGACATCATGGGAACACCCATCGGCACAGTGATGTCCCGGCTGCACCGGGGCCGCCGTCAGCTGCGCGGCATGCTCGAGGACTACGCGCGTGACCGCGGGCTGGTCCCGGCGGGCGCCGGGGAGTCGAACGACGGGAAAGGTTCGGGCTCATGAGCTGCGGAGAGCCGCACGAGACTGATTGCTCTGAGGTCCTGGATCATCTCTACGAGTTCCTCGACCACGAGATGCCGGACAGCGACTGCACCAAGTTCGAGGTGCACTTCGGGGAGTGCTCCCCGTGCCTGGAGAAGTACGGCCTGGAGCAGGCCGTCAAGAAGCTGGTGAAGCGCTGCTGCGGCAGTGACGACGTACCGGCCGACCTGCGGGCCAAGGTCATGGGGCGCATCGATCTGATCCGGTCGGGGCAGGCCGTGCCCGAGCAGGACGTGACGGCCACGACGTCCGCCGACCTGCCGGCCGCCGCCAACGAGGCGTAGCCTCCGCCCTGCCCCGGCCCGGCCGGGCTCCCGCCTCACAAGCGGCTGATTATCACTCGAAGGTGCTAATCAGCCGCTTCGTCGTCTCCGGCTCCGCTCAACTCGCTAGCGTGACGCACGCATTGTGGCGGGCGGACCCGGGACAACAGGAGCGAGGCTGGTGAGAGCCCTTTCGATGGCGGCGCGTGCGTACATCCTGTGTGCGCTGCTGGCGGCCGCCTGCTGCGCGCTCCCCGCCCTGCGGCCCGGCGCCGGCGTCCCCTGGGTCACCGCCGCACTGCTCGCCGTGCTCCACGCCGCCTGCGAACTGCTCGGGCGCCGGCCGTTCCTCGTCAGCGCGCTGCGGGCCGGCGCGGGGACCTTCTTCCCCGTGCTGCTCGCCGCCGTACTGCTGCTGCCGCCGCCGGCCGCCGCCCTCGTCGCCGTGCCCGGGGCCCTCGTCGGCCGTGTCGAGCGGCGCCCGCGCGCCGTGCGGCGGGCCTGGCGGGCGGCGCAGCTCGCGCTCGCCGCGTGGTCCGCGGCCCATGTCTGCACGTTCCTCGGCGGCGGTGCGTCGCTGGGCGGGGCGGCCGGGCCGACGCCCGATTTCCCGTACGTCCTGCTGCCCGCCGGGGCCGCCGTCCTCACCTTCTGCCTGGTCCTGTCCGCCCTCGACGGCGGCATCCTCGCCACCGCCGAGAGGCTGCCCGTGCGCGCCGCCTGGCGCGGGCTGCTGCTGCGCTCCCTGGCACCGCACGGTGTGCAGGGGCTCGCCGGGCTGATGACGGCGGTGCTCTGGCGCAGTTCGTACGGGCCGCTCGCCGCGCTCTTCGTCCTGCTGCCGATGTACATCTCCTGCTGGGTCTTCGCGCAGTACCACCGCGAGCGCGCCGCCCACCAGGCCACCATCCGCGCCCTCGTGCAGGCGGTCGACATCAAGGACCGGTACACGCGCGGGCACAGCGAACGCGTCGGCCGCGCGTCCGTGATGATCGCCCGCGAGCTCGGCATGGACGAGGCCCGCGTCGAGGTCCTGCGGTTCGCCGGCATCCTGCACGACGTCGGCAAGCTCGGCGTCCCGACGCGGCTGCTCCGCAAGGACGGGCCGCTCACCCCAGAGGAACGCCGCGTCATCGAGCTGCATCCCGAGTACGGGCACGAGATGGTCCGCGGCATCGGCTTCCTCGGGGAGGCGCGGGCGGCGATCCTGCACCATCACGAGCGGCTCGACGGCAGCGGCTATCCCTACGGCCTCGCGGGCGGCCGGATCCCGGAGTTCGCGCGGATCGTCGCCGTCGCGGACGCCTTCGACGCGATGACGTCGACGCGCTCGTACCGGCGGGCGCGGCCGGTGGGGGCCGCCCTGCGGGAGCTCGACCGGTGCGCGGGCACGCAGTTCGACCCGCTGATGGTGACTGCGCTGACCCGGGCGCTGGCCCGCCACGGCTGGCACCACCGGGTCACTTCGGACGAACAGTCCGGCCCCGGAGGAAACGTCCCGCCACCGCCCACGGACGGCGTGTCCTCCACCCCCGCCCCGGGCGGGGATCCGGCGTCCACTGTCGTCGCCGCGCCCCGCCACGACCCCGGCCGGCCCGCGTGAGCGCCGTCCCGGCCGCCGGGCCCGAGGGGTGTCCCGCGGAGCGTGCCGCATGAGGGGGCGGCGCGGGGCCGCGCGGCCGGCGCCCGCCCTCGGGCTCGTGTACGGCGCCGCCGCCGCGCTCACCGTCTACGCCCTCGGCGACACCCTCTGGTACGGCGTCACCGAACCCGGCGTCGCCCTCGCCTTCGGCGCGCTCATCACCCTCGGGGAGCTCTCCCGCTGGGGCGTACGGGGCGGCCCCTCCGCCCTGCCCGCCGAGCGCGAACCCGCCCCGCTCGGCGCCGCCGGAGCCCTCGCCTACGCCCTGCTCGGGCAGAACGCCGGACAGCCCACCGTCCACGGCGTCCTCCAAGTCGTCGCCGTCGTGGTCGCCGCCGCCCTCGCCGGCGCGGTACCGCACGTCGCCGCAGGCCACGGGCACGCTCTCGACCACGTCGCCCGCCGTGTCCTCACCGTCGCGTTCGCCGCCGTCTGCTTCCAGCCGCTCTACAACTGCGGCCTGTGGGAGAAGTGGGCCGGCCGCGGCCCGTACCACGCGCTCTTCCTCCTGCTGCTCCTCGTCCTCACCGCCCTCTGCGACGCCGTCCTCGCCGCCGTCATGGCCCGCGCCCGCACCGGTTACCCGTACGGGCCGCTCCTGCGCGACGAGCTGCGGGCGCTCCTCGGGATCGGCTCCGCGGTCTGCGCCACCGGCGCCGTCATGGCGCTCGGCGTCGCCGTCACCGGGCTGTGGGCACTGCCCGTCTTCTGCGTGCCCCTGCTGCTCACCCAGCTGTCCTTCCGCCGGTACGCCGCCGTCCGCACGACGTACCGCCAGACCATCGCCTCGCTCGCCCGCGCCACCGAGATCGCCGGCTGCACCCCGCAGGGCCACGCCCACCGCGTCGCGCTGCTCAGCCGCGCGGTGGGTCGTGAGCTGGGGCTTTCCGAGCCCGACCTCACCGTCCTGGAGTACGCCGCCCTGATGCACGACATCGGACAGCTCTCCCTCCTCGACCCGGTCCCGGCCGGGGCCACCGCCTCCCTCCCGCCCGCCGAACAGCGCCGCATCGCGCTCCTGGGCGGAGCCGTCGTACGCCAGACGGGAGTCCCCGCCGAGGTCGCGGTGGTCGTCGAGCGGCAGGCCGACCCGTACCGGGAGCAGCCGCTGCCCGCCCGCATCGTCCGCGCCGTCAATGCATACGACGATTTCTCGGGGGAAAGCGGAGGGGGACTGGGCGGGCCGCTCAGTGCCCTGGAACGGCTGCGCCTCGGCACCTGCCGCGACTATCAGCCCGAGGTCGTGGAATCCCTGGCGCGTGTTCTGTCCCGGGGCGGTCCGGCCCTGTCCCCACCGGGGTAACCCATGGGTAATGAGCGGCCCTGTGACCCGGCATGGTTGGATGCCAAGAAGAGGAAGAAGAGGGTGTCCGGGGGGCACTGGACCTTCAACGACCGGCAGGCGGGACAGGCGGGAATCGTGAAGATCTTCGGGAAGGTACGGCACAGGCCGTCCGCCTCGTGGCGGCAGGCCACCGACCGCGCGTTCACGCTGATCGGCGACGGTCGGTACGAGGACGCGGGAGCGCTGCTGACGCGCGCGGCGGACCTCGAACCCTGGCTGTCGGAGTCCTGGTTCAACCTCGCGCTGCTGCACAAGTTCCGGCACGACTGGGAGCAGGCACGCTCCGCCGGCCTGCGCGCCGTCGCGCTCCTCGACCGGGAGACCGGCGCTCCCGACTGGTGGAACGTCGGCATCGCGGCCACCGCCCTCCAGGACTGGCCGCTGGCCCGCCGCGCCTGGCAGGCGTACGGCCTGAAGGTGCCCGGCGAGCCCACCGAGAGCGGCGAGCCCCACGGCATGGAGCTGGGCAGCGCCGCCGTCCGCCTCTCGCCGGAGGGCGAGGCCGAGGTGGTGTGGGGCCGCAGGCTCGACCCGGCCCGGATAGAGGTGCTCTCGATCCCGCTGCCGTCCTCCGGGCGCCGCTGGGGCGAGGTCGTCCTGCACGACGGCGTACCGCACGGCGAGCGCGTCACCGCCGCGGGACCGTCCTTCCCCGTCTTCGACGAGATCGAGCTGTGGGCGCCCTCGCCCGTACCCACCTGGGTGGTCCTCCTGGAGGCCGCCACCGAGTCCGACCGGGACGCCCTGGAGCGCCTCGCCGCCGACGCGGGGTTCGCCGCCGAGGACTGGTCGTCGTCCGTACGGCTGCTCTGCCGGGCCTGCTCCGAGTCGCAGATGCCCAGCGACGAGGGCGACGGCGAACACCTCGACCCGCACGACCACAGCGAGCCCGGCCACCCGGGACCGCTCGGACACCGCACGGCCGGTGCCGGCGAGCTGTGGCTGCCGGAGCGCGAGTGCGGCATCGCGGCGCCGGCCGGGCTGGTGCGCGGGCTGCTCGACGGGTGGGTCGCCGACAACCCCGACAGCCGCGAGTGGCGGGATCTCGAAGAAGTCTGCTGAGGAGCCGCCGAAGCCTGCCCGTAGGCTGTACGGGCATCGGATTCGGTATTCGGGGTTTTGAGGAAGGCGTACGGCGGACATGGCGCAGCACGAGACGGACCAGCAGGACATCAACGACGGGTTCGTCGTGGACACGGAGAACACCGAGGAGCGCGAGCAGGCGTACCGCGAGCGCGGTACCGCCCGCCCCATCACCGTCGTCGGGAACCCGGTCCTCCACCGGGAGTGCCAGGACGTCACCGAGTTCGACGACAAGCTCGCGGCGCTGATCGACGACATGTTCGCCAGCCAGCGCGCCGCCGAGGGAGTCGGCCTGGCCGCCAACCAGATCGGCGTCGACCTCAAGGTCTTCGTGTACGACTGCCCGGACGACGACGGCGTGCGCCACGTCGGTGTGGTCTGCAACCCGGTCCTGGAGGAGCTTCCGCAGGAGGAGCGCAACCTCGACGAGGCCAACGAGGGCTGCCTGTCCGTCCCGACGGCGTACGCCGAACTGGCCCGCCCCGACTACGCGGTGGTGCGCGGCCAGGACGCCGAGGGCAACCCGATCAAGGTGCGCGGCACCGGTTACTTCGCGCGGTGCCTCCAGCACGAGACGGACCACCTGTACGGCCGCCTCTACATCGACCGCCTGTCGAAGCGCGACCGCAAGGACGCGCTGAAGCAGATGGCGGAGGGCACGCCGCGCTACGAGACCGTCCCGAACGACTGATCTCCCCCGCCGTCGGCGGTGCGGCCGGGCGACTGCCATTGGTCGGACAAATGACCCTGGCAGTCGCCCTGTTGACGTGCGTGCGCGGACGCGTCAGTCTCGGGCGTGCCCCGCTCCCGCGCTCCTCGGTATGGAGGTCCCATGTTCCGGCGTACGGCGAGATCCGTCCTCTGTCTTGTCATGCTCATGGTCGCTGCGTTGGGCGGTACGGTCGCCACCGCGGGCACCGCGCACGCCGACGGCTGCTACACCTGGTCCCGCACCCTCTCCCAGGGCGCCACCGGAGCCGACGTCACCCAGCTCCAGATCCGGCTCGGCGGCTACCCGGGCTACGGCGCGGTGCTCGCCGTCGACGGCGACTACGGCCCCGCCACCACCGCCGCCGTCAAGCGCTTCCAGTCCGCCTACGGGCTCTCCTCGGACGGCGTCGCGGGCCCCGCCACCTTCAGCAAGCTCTACGCCCTCCAGGACGACGACTGCACGCCCGTCCACTTCTCGTACGCCGAGCTCAACAACTGCAACGGCACCTGGTCCGGCGGAGCGGTGAGCGCCGCCACCGCCAAGTCGAACGCCCTGCGCACCATGTGGAAGCTGGAAGCGCTCCGGCACGCCCTCGGAGACCAGTCCATCCGGGTCACCAGCGGCTTCCGCTCCCATGCCTGCAACGACGCGGTGGGCGGGGCGTCGAGCAGCCGTCACCTGTACGGCGACGCCGCCGACCTCGGCGCCGGCCCGCACTCCCTGTGCACGCTGGCCAAGCAGGCCCGCAACCACGGCTTCAACGGCATCCTCGGCCCCGGCTACCCGGGCCACGGCGACCACACGCACCTGGACCACCGCGCGAGCCGCTTCTGGTCCGCTTCCAGCTGCGGCGTCTCCTGACGGTACGGGCTTGCCGCGGAGTCCGCTCCAGCTCCCGGAGTGCGGTCGGTCCACACCGCACCGCACTCACCGGCAGGGGAGCACCACCATGCGCTGCCGTGTCCTCGGCGGCGCCGGCGTCGAGGTGAGTACGCACTGCCTCGGACGGCATCCCGCGCTCGACGGCACCGCGGCCCGCCGTCGGCCGGCCGCGGAC